>JANNDQ010000384.1:0-3904 GCA_031387965.1 Chamaesiphon sp. OTE_75_metabat_567 | reverse complement strand
TAGATAATCATTAAATCCAGTATCGACCACACAATCTATCATCAGATCTGTATCATTCCCCAGGCAGAAACTCACAGGCAAAACCACCCTACCATCTACAAACTTACCTAATATCATTGTGCAATTCGCTCACTCAAACCGCCAAAACTGACCCCGACATCATAACCAATTCTGAGTGTAAATAATCTGGAAGCTGGACGCTTTTGCTTGAGTTCTAGTCCTCCCTCTGCACTATTAATCCCAATCCGGTACTCACCAGTTTCCACATCCAGGGTTAACATCTTACCGATATTACTAGGAATTTCCACCACCGATCTAATTCTTTCCTGATAAAGTTTTTCTCCTGCGGCGACTACTTCTTCCGTAGTCCAAAAAATAGTTTCAACGATCATAATTACACAAGCTCCTAAATATTTTGGCGTTGGCTAGCGGGAATGCGAGATAATCAGGTCACATAACAGCGATAATTTTTAATTAGGTGATAAGTTTGCTGTAAACCAAACCTCTAAATCTGCCATCCCATTAAAATCCAGTAGTGCATCACCGAGAGCCTCTAATTGTGCGTTGGCGGAAGCCCGCCCGGAGGTAATCGGTAGAGATCTGACTAGTTCCTGTCGTTGGCGGCAGCCCAACGGAGGTAATCAATTCCTAGCACCCCACACCACCGCTGAAGCAGTCGTAAAACCAACTCGACTTCTCGCTGCAAACCTTGCTCACGTTCTTGCTCACGTCCTTTCTGAAGGACATCTTGATAAAACCGAGTCTCACTAAGATTGACTTCTTTGAGATCTAACATTTGGAGTACCTCTTCAAAACTGAGTTGGGGAAACTTATTTACTAGTAAGTGATAGAGCACTTCCGATCCGACCGTCTGGCTGCGCTGATTCAGAATTATGCCTAACTCCTTGTGAAATCGACTGAATCAATTCCTGAATGTTAGCTACTTTTTCAGGTTCTGATATTTTTGGTTCGCCATATCTTGTCTCTAATTCTTGAACAATCCCATCGTATTCATCTTGATCGTCGATCTGCTCTTCTACAAATTTTCCATCCCAGTATCCATAAATTATATGATTGGAATCAACATGTCGAAAAAATGGCTTTATTTCGATCCAACGATCTAGGTGACGGGCAAATCCTTGTAGAAACCCCCATAAATAGCAAATAACAGACTCAATCTCTACTTGTGAAAATTCATCGGCGATCGGTTGAGAATTAAAATTCAAGTCTTTGTCAATGTACTTTATATCGTCGATAATGCGAAAGAGATCGAATTCTATCCCACCCCGATAATCCGTAATTCTGAGTAAATAATAAAACAGACCGTTTGGTTTTTCGATTGATAGCAATAATGGAAAAGAAAATGTTTGCTTCCACTGATCGAGCTGGATAGAACTAGCACCAAACTCATGTTCGAGTATTACTAAAACTTTGGGAAGAGTTAGTTCCTCTAAACTATTCGACCGAGTGAGTGCTAGTTTGAGTAAAAACAAAACCTCGATCTGAATTGGAAAACTATGATCCCTAAGCTGAGAGTATTCTTTATCACTCAATCGGTATAGCCAGAAGGGAAATTGGTTAGTGTCAAATTGATACTGGTGGCGAGGTGAAGATTGCATATTGGAGATCTAGAAATTAATTATTAATTTTATTCACCTCATACCAGATGCGATCGAGGAGCATAACATAAGTAATTGTCAATTAGGTGATAAATTTACCTTGAACCAAACCTCTAGATCTGCCATCCCATTAAAATCCAGTAGTGCATCACCGAGAGCTTCTAATTGGGCGTTGGCGTAGCCTACCGGAGGTAATCGGTAGAGATCTGACTAGCTCCTGTCGTTGGTGTAGCCTACCGGAGGTAATCGATCCCTAGCACCCCACACCGTCGCTGAAGCTGTCGTAAAACTAGGTTTACTTCTCGCTCACGTCCTTGCTCAAGTCCTTTCTGAAGCACATCTTGATAAAACCGAGTCTCACTAAGATCGACTTCTTTGAGATCTAACATTTGGAGTACCTCTTCAAAACTGAGTTGGGGAAACTTATTTACTAGTATAGCTAAGGGCTGATTCCAATCGCCGCTGAAACTCAGCGTCACTAGGCGGATTGTTCAAAATCGACCGCGCCGCCATCTCCACCTCTTCTGCTGGCAAAAAGAATAGTCGCAGCATCGCCAGATTCGGGCTTAATTCCGTCAATGGCAACAAATCTTCCAGATACAGTCGCTGAACTTGGCGATCCAACTGAAACTGATACGGTACATCCGAACCCAAATCATGACTGCGACGATTCAGAATTAGTAATCCTCGCCAGGGTCTATTTACCTTGTACTGACGTAGATACAGATATATCCCGCCAAAGTATCGACCATAGAAATCTGGATCGTTCTGCATTTGGGCTTCCAAAAAGACCACCGGTAAATTAGTGTCGCCAGAGATCGGTGTCAGCAAACCATCTAGCCGTACCTCTACTTCTTTGACTACTGGAGCACTATATTCAAACTGGCAGTCAGCCGGAATATCCGGTAACAATTCTAAAATCAGATCGGGTTGTGATAAAAATATTCGGTAAAAAAGCTTGTCTGTTTTCATCCACTCAACAATGATGATTTCATTAGCTCACCAATTTTAACAGGATAAACGTACTATCGAGCTATTCAAATCTTGTTGGTTGCATTGACCCACAACAGTAATAACTCACCACCATCAACCACAATTTATCCACTCACCACAACCTAGACACTGAACCACCATTTTCCCACAACCACCACCAACTCATTCATCAAAGGTCCCATTAGCCATTGGCGGCAGCCCAACCTAGATCATCCTCCCCACAGAGCCACAAAATCAGCTATCAGCATCACCCGCTCCCGACGTTGGCGGCAGCCCAACGTCGGTACTCGATACCACAGATCATTTTCCAGCCACAATTCTAGCAACAGCCTCATTTAACGGCAGTAACTTAGTTTGTACAACATCCCAAACAATCTGATTGCTGACGTTAAAATAAGCATGAGCCGCAAAATCTCTCAGTCCAGCGATCTTCCTCCACTCTATCCCTGGCTCCATCTTTCGAGTATCTTCTGGGATATTTTTGACAGCTTCGCCGATGACAATCAGATTGCGAATTACAGCATCGATGGTGCGCTCATCACCACAAAATTCTTCAAAACTCAGTAGACTCGTGTAGCTACTAATTTTCCGAATAGCTTCAATAATATCTGCTAGATATAGCTCCAAACTACGCGACATAGATTGCTTCCTCAACTATTCTCTGACGAATTTGCGGCTTGATTGACTCTTCGATCGCTAGATCGATTTTTTTCCCAAATAGATCCTCCAAGAAAATCTTCAGATCCATATATCGGTCAAATGTAACCGCTCCCTCAAAATCTACAATAAAGTCTAGATCGCTTTCCTCAGTAGCCTCATTCCGAGCGACAGAGCCAAACAGAGCTAGAGACTTGATTCCAAACCTCGCTCGAATCATTTGCTCTTGCAAAATAACGCTGATATCCTCACGACAAAAAACATGTAGTGACTTTTGCACAATATATTTGGTTGTAATAAATTTTGCGATGCTTGTTTATATTATCGTGAAGAGATCTACCAAAGACTCACAACAGTAATAATTCACCACCATCGATCGCAATTTATCCACTTACCACAACCTAGACACTGAAACACCGCCATTTCCCACCAACCACCACCAACTTATTCATCCTGATCCCATTAGTCATTGGCGGTAGCCCAAGGTCGGTAATCGTGCCCACAGAGCCACCAAATTAACCATCAGCATCGCCCGCCCCCGTCGTTGGCGGCAGCCCAACGTAGGTAATCGATACCAGAGATCATTTCTCCTGATTTGATCGGCATCCCCGCTGACGATGACCTATATCGATCGC
>JANNDQ010000381.1:0-5084 GCA_031387965.1 Chamaesiphon sp. OTE_75_metabat_567 | reverse complement strand
AGTGCATAGTGATAAAAATCTTCATTCTTACTATATCCCAACGACTCATAAAGAGATTGAGCGACAATGTTAGCAACTTGGGTTGATAGTATAATTCGGACTGCGCTTGTTTCTCGCCCAAAATCCTCAGCTGCACCAATTAATGATTTAGCAACACCTTTATTTCGGGATGATTCTTCGACAAATAAGTCGTTTAAAATCCACACAGTCTTCATGGAAACTGAAGAAAAGCTAGGATAAAGCTGAGTAAATCCAACTATTCGCCGATCGGTACGAGCTACAAATATCTTTGAGTCACCTTGCTGTAAACGCCTTTGGAGAAATGATACCGCCGCATCGATATCTGAAGATTGATTGTAGAAAACACGATATCGATCGAATAATTTTGATACTTCCTCAAGATCTTCAACTTGCGCTAAACTAACTTCCATTTTTTACCCTTAACACTTCATCTATTTCTAACCACCACCAACGATCGTTACAATTTCTAATTGATCGGCAGTTTTAATCTCTGTCTCATCCCAGAATTGACGATGCAATATTTCACCATTATATTCTACCGCCAGCAGGCGAGGATTCAAACCCATCTGCACCAATAACTGCGGTAAAGTCGTCTGTGAGGGACAGCTATAAGCATCACCATTAACTTTGAATTCGATCATAAACTCCCTACTTGCCTGTTTCCTAACATCTACCCCCTACCCTCTCAATTGCGGCACCCGATTCAAGATTGACAAACAAAACTGCACCGCATGAGTAGGGTTTTCTGCTTCCATAATTGCTCGGACGATCGCGATCCCTGGAGCGCCAGCTTGGATCACATCATTAATATTATGACTATCGATGCCGCCGATCGCAAACCACGGTACAGTTGCGTATTTAGCCGCATGTTGAACATATTCTAGCCCTGCCGCTGCTTTTCCAGGCTTAGTCGGCGTTTCGTATACTGGCCCAACTCCAATGTAGTCGGCACCCTCCTTAATCGCTCGATCCATTTCCTCTGGGCTAGTCGTCGATTTACCGATGATCTTTTGCGATCCGAGGATTTGTCTGGCGAGAGCAATTGAGACATCCTGCTGCCCCAAATGTACCCCATCAGCGTTCACAGCCAGGGCAAGATCTACTCGATCATTGAGAATGAATAATGCTCCATAATGATGACAGAGTTGACACATCTGTTTGGCGATCGCCAGTCGATCGGTATCATTAGTCTGCTTATCACGATATTGAACTAAAGTCAATCCTCCTTGCAAAGCCGCTTCCACCCGTGGGAGCAGATCTGGAGCTGGAGCCGTAACTAGATATAATCTGGCACTAGTCAGCAGTTGGCGGCGGCGGTAGGTAAGTAAGTTACTCTCTAAGGTATAAACTTTGTATCGCATCTGCTTGCAGCCGCTGCTGACAGCAGGGGAATACAGCTTCCCGTATTCCTCTAGTACTCGCAGTGCTTCTTGAACTCGACAGAGATTGGCTTGGAGGAGTTGCTCAATACCTGTGCGCTGCTCCTCACGCGGATGACTTAGCGCTGTCCCCACATCTCTAGCTGTATCTCGTGCCGAGCGAATTTCCGATGTATGCCACAGCCCCAATTCTTGGCGCATTTGCTTACACTCATTCGCCATCGCCTGATCATTGAGCGCAAACCGACACCACTCTTCAATAATTCGCAATCCTTCTCTTGCTCGATCGAAATTTGCATCCAAAATTCGCCATACGGCTGGCTGGATTGAGGCAAGGGAAGTGTCGTTCATAGGATTAGGACTTAGGGTTTAGGCTTTAGGTTGAATGTTATTTCTGTAGATAGGTTAGGGGCAATGTTTTGTCTTGCTAAGAGGATGTTTGAGAAGTCTAATTGCTCCGTTCATGGTGGGTAAATCCCCCTAAATCCCCCTTAAAAAGGGGGACTAAGACTCTTGTTCCCCCTTTTTAAGGGGGTTGGGGGGATTAGATCTAGGCTTTTCAAACATCCTCTAAAGGATATCAACGATCACTTAGCTTTAGTCACTTGTGCCAAAGCTTTTTCGAGATCGGCAAGCGAAGCAGCACCAGTAACGACTTCACCGTTCATAATAAACGTTGGTGTACCGTCAATTCCAATTTTACGCCCTAGTTGAAAATCCTGAACAATAAAATTATCAGCAGCTTTACGATCGCTATTAAACTTAGTGGTGTCTAACTTCAGACTAGTAGCAGTTTCTAGATAAAAAGCTTCGCCTAATTTGGCTTGATTGGCAAACAACGCATCATGATATTCCCAGAATTTACCTTGCTTATTGGCAGCCCAAGCAGCGCGTGCAGCAGGTAGAGCTTCGGGGTGAAGTTGAGTCAGTGGAAAATGCTTGTAGACAAGGGTAACTTTATCCTTGTGCTTAGTCATAAATTCCTTCACACCTTTATTTGCAGTGGCACAAAAGGGGCATTGAAAATCAGAGAATACTAGCATCACAATCTTACGATCGGCTGCACCCATTACAGGCGAATCTCCAATTAAAGCCTTCGTATTTTTTCGCGCTTGCTTGATTGCCTCCGCTTGTGCTTTTCGCTGCTTTTGCTCTTGTTCAGCCGTATATTTTTGGAGAACTTCTACTAATATTTCGGGGTTTTTTCTCAGTACTTCAATAATCTGTTTTTCTAATTGAGGACTTACTTTGACTGATTGAGCAAGTAAAATTTCACTTGTCGGTAATCTGTCTAGTTTAACTCGATCGATCGATTCTGATTCAGCACTCAATCGATTCAATGGGCGGTCAGAAGCTTCCCCCTGAATAGCTGCTGCGATCTGAGTCTGAGCCTGAGCTGGCAACGAACTCAGAAATATCGATGATAGTAGCACTGATAAAATTGGAAATCGCCACAAATTGAGGATGTAATTCATTATCTAGAATCGGGGTTAGTTAATATGACTTAGCAACAGCACCGCTTTACTGTTAGGCCACTCTTGCTAAGTCGATAGACATAGATCAGATTTAAAATGTGCCAAATTGAAAGATACAAAGTGCAAATAGTTCTCATGATCGATCATCATGAGTCAGAATTGAAAATAGCCAACTATTACTTCTTGTATTTAAAGTTTTTTGACCCTTTATACCCTGTCAGTTCAGCGAGTTCTTTGAGATCCTTAGAACCTGTAAAATATTTACCATCAATTACCCAAGTGGGAAACATTTTAATGTCTTTATCTTTGCATAATTGCCGCTGAGAATTTTCGCCGTCTGCTGCACATTCAATGTATGGCAATTTGGCCGCTGCAACAGCACCAAACAGGGATTTTTGACTCTGACAGTGAGAACACCAGTATGCACCGTAGAATTTAACATCTTTGGCGATTAAATGTTCTACCAGCGCAGTCTCGGCTGCACCTGAGACTGTATCAACTTTTGCTCCCAAGGCAATTTTTCGTCCGTAACGACGGGGACTGGCTGCATTCTGTGGAGCTGATGGTGCTGTAAAACTAGATTGCTGTGGGTTGGCATTGGCGCTAAATACTGGAGCAGCAATAGCTCCGATCGCAATTCCGATCGCGGTAAATGCCTGAACTAACTGAAATTTCGAGAGCATGTGGTAAAACTGATTGATAATTGGCAATGTTAAAAGATATAAACTATTTGTGGCGATCGCACAAGTTCTAAATTTACTCAAATTGCCAATAATCCTTCACCACGCTCATTATTTACGAGAAATTCAACTGCCGACAGCTTGCATTATCTGGTGAATAATCGATCGTACTTAAATGCTGTGTTGCCTTTATAACCAGTAAGCTCTGCCAGCTTCGCTAGTTTCTTAGTTCCAGGATCGATTTTGCCATCGATCACCCAAGTTGGAAATCCCTTGATCCCTGCCTGAGTACAAACTTCCGGCTGCGGGTTCTTTTTAGCATCAGCAGCGCATTCGACATTGGTTACTTGCCCCCATGCTTCCTTGCCAAATAACTGTTTTTGTTCGTAGCAATGTGGGCACCAGTAAGCACTGTACATTTTTGCACCCTTGCTAGTGAGATGTTTTGCCAGTTCAATTTCCGCCGCAGTAGATGTAGATTTGATTTCCCAGCCAATTCCTGGCTGGATATCGGTAGTAGGCGATAGAGTACTTAACTCGATCTCACCGTTCGCGTAGCGTTCACCCTGCGGAATTGAGGTGTTGTATAGCACCAGCGATACAACCAGTGACAGCAGTGCCGCTGACATGCCAGCAAAGATCACTTGACCGATATCATCCCACTCACGTCCGAACAATGTCAGCCCAAAAATCAAGAAAGTGAACGCTGCCGAGGCAATACAGAATGGACAAGCAGCTTTGATCACAAAAGCCAGCAAGTACATCAAATAACCGCTAAATACTGCCATCCCAACTCCAGCCAGAAGTAGCCCCAGCCAAGTGAGATTATTGATCTGATTGTGAGCGGCTTTGTTAGTCTTGGGGTCGATTAATGTGGGTGCAAATGCCATTGCAGCGACTCCAACATAGCTCAACAATCCCAAGCCAGTCAGCGGAAAACTACCGACGTTGGCAAAAGGACTGGTTAGGACAACTTGACAGCTTTCAGTACCGCAAGCTCCGTTGTTGCTGAGTTTTACCCAAGTTAAGTAAGCTGTGACGCAAATACCCAAAATGGCAGTGATGCCAATTAGCAAGCGTGAGTATTGATAAATCCAAGGAATTTGGCGGCGACGTGTCATAAGGGTAGGGGTAAATGTTAGATATTGATTGCTGATTAAATAGCTATGTGCCTAAAGCCTAAAACCTAAAGTCTAAAGCCTAGTCTAAGAATGAATTTTCATCGAGTCAATCGCTCGTTGTACAGATTGACTGGCGATATCTTGGCGAATTGTCTCGACAAATTGACTGACGCGGATCGGGTCAATTGAGTTCTCGATTTTACCTTGGCGTTTGAGCGAACTTGAAACAATCACACCATCGGCAAATTGCATTAGGCTACCGATATTACGAGCAGTTGCACCACTACCAATGATGATTGGTGTGCCACCAGCAGCTACTTTGGCTAGCTTTAGATCTGCTAGGGTTGGGGGATTGCCAGTTGCTAGCCCAGAAATGATTACTGCGTCTGCTAGACCCCGTTCGATCGT
>JANNDQ010000331.1:0-3557 GCA_031387965.1 Chamaesiphon sp. OTE_75_metabat_567 | reverse complement strand
AAGTTGAATGGATTCCAGCTCAAGGTGAGAATCGGATTAGACCAATGGTTGCGGAAAGATCGGACTGGTGTATCTCGCGTCAGCGCAATTGGGGCGTACCAATTCCAGTTTTTTATGATAATGAAACTAACGAACCGCTCCTAACGGAAGAAACAATTAATCACGTTCAAGGTATCTTCCGCGAACACGGTTCTGATGCCTGGTATTCGATGTCTGTTGAGGAATTATTACCTGAAGGCTATCGTCACAATGGACGCAGCTATCGGCTCGGAACAGATACGATGGATGTCTGGTTTGACTCTGGCTCCTCGTGGGCGGCGGTAGCTAGCCAACGCGATAATCTCGTCTATCCAGTTGATATGTATTTAGAAGGTTCCGATCAGCATCGGGGTTGGTTCCAATCTAGTTTATTAACCAGTGTGGCAAATAATGGTGTCGCTCCATTTAAAACTGTCTTGACTCATGGATTTGTCTTAGATGAGCAAGGACGAAAAATGAGCAAATCATTGGGCAATATTATCGATCCAATGGTAGTGATGAACGGGGGTAAAAACCAACAAAAAGATCCAGCTTATGGGGCTGATGTGGTGCGGTTGTGGGTATCATCAGTAGATTATTCTAATGATGTCTTGATTGGCTCAAATGTCCTCAAGCAGTTATCTGATGCTTCTCGCAAAATTCGGAATACAGCGAGATTTCTACTCGGAAATCTCCACGATTTCGATCCTGCGAAAGATGCCATTCCTTATGCCGATTTGCCCGAACTCGATCGATACATGCTCCACCGGATGACTGAGGTATTGACTGAAATTACCGAATCATTCGATCGCTATCAATTCTTCAAATTCTTCCAAACCATCCAAAATTTCTGCATTGTCGATCTGTCTAACTTCTATCTAGACATCGCCAAAGATCGGCTCTACATCAGCGCTCCCAACTCCTTCCGCCGCCGCAGCTGTCAAACTGTACTGGCAATTATCCTCGAAAATCTGACGCGGGCGATCGCGCCTGTCCTCTGTCATATGGCAGAAGATATCTGGCAGTATTTGCCCTACCAGACCCCTCATAAATCCGTATTTGAGTCTGGTTGGGTAAAGCTCGATTCACAGTGGTTCCGACCCGATTTAGCCACCACCTGGGACAAGATTCGCGATCTGCGGACAGATGTAAATAAGGTGATGGAGCAAGCTCGAACCGACAAAACGATCGGTTCTTCCTTAGAATCTAAAGTATTGCTACTAATCGACGATCCAACCCTGAGAACCAAATTACACGAATTATCGTTCTACGAATCGGCATCAGCTCCAGCCGCGACTAGTTTCACACTACCACCAAATCGCAACACGCCGACGATCGATCGACTAGTTAATAGCCCGCAGGTAGTAGAAGCGCAGAAACTACTTCGCAGTGGTAGCAACGTAATTGGTGGTACCATCAACACTGTGATTGAAGCCTACAATCGTGGCTGGCGATTGATTACCAACACGCTCCTGCTGTTGGCTGGAGGAGTTAGCTTGTACATCGCGATCGAATTAATTGGCGTAGTCAATCGCATTCCAGTTCTAGGAATTAGTCTCCAAGCAGTCGGGATGGTAATGAGTGGATTATTTGTGTTTCGCAATATCTTGCCAACCGATAAACGTCAAGAAACATGGGCGCGAATCGTTGCCTACAAAAATACCGTTTTTGGTACAACAACTCCAGTTGTTCGCACGATTGCGCTGCAAGATCCGACTGGAGATTTGGCAGCTGCGATGCCAACTAGTGTGCCTGCGCCACCAGTCAAAGTTCAGCGTAAGTCTAATGGAATCGATGAATTGCGTTACCTATTGCTTGCCTCTCAAGTTGAGCTAATCGATGATTCAAGCAAGCTGGAAGGATTGCAACACCAAACGACAATCTCCGGTGGCAAAATCGGCGTAACCACAGCCGAAGGCGTAAAATGCGATCGCTGCTGGAATTATTCATCAACTGTTGGACAGAATACCGAACATTCCACTGTTTGCGATCGATGTGTCGATGCTTTAGCGGGAGAGTTTTAATCGGTTATGGTAACCCAAAGGAGATTAGGATAATAAGACTAGTGTTGGCTATAAACCCGACTTTTTAGAAAAGTCGGGTTTATGTACTAATCCAGAGTAGAACTAGATCTAGCCGCTATATCTGCACCATTTAACGTTAGTTGGTTTGTCACTGACGGTTTCGATTTCCCAGACTCGATCGCCTTTTTTGAGTATACTGGCAACAATTGTCGGCTGTGATTTAACTTTGGGTACTTGGACACCTTGAATTTCAACTATATCCCCAGCTTTAACTTTAATTCGTTCCTGCCGAAGATATTGATTCAAGCCTAAATAGATCGACTTTTCCTCACCAGTTGGAGTTCTTAATTTCAGCCATGTGGCAACTTCTTTAGCCGCGATCGGCTGGTTTTTGTTGCTATACTCGATGGCAAGTACCCGACCAGCGATTGTTGTTAACGCCGGAGAATTTTCAATCGGGCGACTGGCAACAGTTCTAGACCAACAGCCGCCTTTGGGCTGTGGAGCTTCCGCGCGGACTTGATGCGGAAATAAGCAGCCAATCGAGCCAAGCAGTACGATCGTCAAGATGATTTTATTCATACTCACCACCTCCAATAAGAGTAGTTTGAGCGGGTGCAGATTTTAATTTGAACTAAAATATCTGTCTACTATCATGCTAACCCAGATCATTTGCTCCAGCCGGAAAGTTTACTATTCCTGACTTAATGCGGCAGATCGCCCTCAGCTGACACTGGTTCATCATCAGTTAACCAGTGCCCAAATTCTGCTACGAATCGATCGCGCAAAATCGCATCCCGAATCTTTTGGGTAAACCGAATTAGCTCAGTAATATTGTGAATCGATAATAGCGTAAATCCAGTAATCTCACCGCAGCGAACGAGATGGCAAAGATAAGCACGAGTAAAATTCTGACAGGTATAGCAGGGGCAAGTGTCATCTAAGGGGGTAAAATCGCGCTTGAAGGGGGCATTCTTGAGATTCCATCTTTCACCCCGAACAAATGCTGCCCCATGCCTAGCGACGCGGGTAGGGATGACACAATCGAATAAATCAATGCCGGAAGCGATCGCGATCGCCATTTCTTTGTAAGTGCCGATGCCCATCAGATAGCGCGGCTTAGTTGCTGGTAATAATGGGGCAGTCGCGCGGACGATTTTGTGGATAAAGTGGGCTGGTTCGCCGACGCTGACACCGCCAATTGCGTAGCCATGTACATCGAATTCTTGGAGTGATTTAGCTGCCTCGGCCCGTAAATCTAAATGTACGCCACCTTGGACGATCGGAAATAGTGCCTGATCGTCAGGGCGTTGATGTGCCTTGAGGCAACGTTCGAGCCAGCGATAGGTGCGATCTGTGGCGGCAACGACTTCTTCGCGAGTGGCGGGATAAGGCGGACATTCATCGAATGCCATGATTACATCAGCACCGAGGGCATTTTGAATCTCGATCGATTTTTCCGGCGAGATAAAAATCATTCGCCCATCTAAGGGTGATTTGAAAGTAACGCCTTCT
>JANNDQ010000306.1:0-1511 GCA_031387965.1 Chamaesiphon sp. OTE_75_metabat_567 | reverse complement strand
CTTAAATCATTCTCAATCATAGTTCAGACGCTGTAAGGGTCGATTTGCTTAATCTACAGTTGTTATAAATGACTGACAAATATATTGAGGTAAATACTATGCAATCGCTGCAAACTGTCTACGAAAATCTCAAACAGATCGATCGAGTCGATGCGACTACTAGTGCGGCATATCGTCAATCGGCACAAGAAGTATTAGCCGATCCTGCAATTAGTCTGGAGTGGCGCAAGGCAATATCCGATCGACTCAATCAAGTCAATCATGAGTTGACTGTTCATGCTCATGTTGATGACGATAGCTATTAATTGAGTTGAGAGATTGTATGTTGGGTAGCGCACCAAGCACAGCGAAGCGAAACCCAACAACACCAATATTTGATATCAATAATATTACGTGACCGTCAATCGAACACTGGGATCGTTGGGTTTCGTGCCTCAACCCAACCTACACTCAGAAAAATTACTATTCCCTTATTTTGCCCTTCTAAATAGATGTACCGCCCGACAAATAAACCCATCACTAGAAAATGTACCCAACCCAGCGCGGCGGCTCCCTCATTGGCAATGAAGCGGGCGATTTCAGGTAGTTTGGGATTGGCAAGTGCTGCTGAGTCGGGATCGTTGGCGTAGCCTACCGGAGGTAATCGCGACAAAGAGCAGGTAGATATATAGTCCAGCCAGGGTGATGAATGGTAGTGGGGAAGAAATTACCTTGCGGGTAATCCCGAAATATATGACGATGTTAATCCTGCTTTGTATTTCGTTGGTACAACCAGGCAGATAGCATCTCAGCCAGACTAGACCATATAATCTTTGGCTCACCTCCCTCAACGCTCACCGCATAAATCGGAGAAATGTCTTTCTGTTCCTCACTTGCCATTACAGCCCATATCACATCATTCTCAAAGCTCATAATTGGAAATAGATGCGGATCTATTTTATAATTTGAAAATCCTTGATACATATACATTGCACTCTGAAGATCCAACAAGGATTCTTCCCATCCAGTTTTATTTAATATAAAGTAATTATTGAATGAATTCCAATCTTTACTTCCTATACCAATAGGAAAAATTCCATTAGCTCTCTGGTAAAGTCTATGAAATTCTACAGAAAGTTGAAAAGGATAATTTAATGTGATTTCTTGGATTTGCGCTGGACTAAGTTTTGGCGGATGATTTCCACGATCGTACATGTCTTGATTTAGCTCTTTAATTCTTTCTTGGGACGGAACTAATGCTACTCCACAGGTATGCTCTTCATTAGTAAATTCCCAGTCTAGCCCATAAATTTCCCATGTTTGTATGAGCGGAGGACAACAACGAAAGCCAATGTAGAAATATCCTTGTAAGTATGTTAACTCATTATTTTGCTGTTCTACAAGTATTGAAATATCATCAATCACATCATTGATTGACCTACAAAAAGCTGCCTCAATCTCAGATGGTTCAGATTGAGGATAAACGTCCCCTGCTAAAATATTATGCCATCTTCGATGTAATAATTTTGTTG
>JANNDQ010000272.1:0-5162 GCA_031387965.1 Chamaesiphon sp. OTE_75_metabat_567 | reverse complement strand
CAATCATCCGAAACTAGTGGATCACCATTGCCGCGATGGACAGATGCTAATTTCTGACTGATGGAGGCAATGCTTTCTAGCCGTACCATTTCTTCCCAAGCAGAGACTTCATCTTCTTCATCAGTCTCATAGCGGATGGTGACTAGATCGCCTTCGATGTCGGTAATCCGCGCCCGTTCAATCCACCGCTGTTGGTCTCTGAGAAAAATACATACTTCCCGACCATCTTCACACATTTGATAAAGCTTACGGTGTAACATGGCAAAACTCTCCTAAACAAATAAATCTGGCGGTGGCACTGGGACTCTAGTATTGCTAATGATAGTGACTAGATTATCTTTCCCAAAATTGACTAGAAGCAATCGGTTTAGTTGAGGAATTTCATGTAAGAGTCCAATTTTGAATTACTTGATCGATATTTACGCAACACCGATCATGTAGCCTATATAACTATAATACCCGTTTGCTTGCCTCTTTGCTTAATAACTTAACAACCTGATCGAACTCTTTTCTGCTCCCTACCCCCTACCCCCTACCCTCTACCCTCTACCCTCTAAATTATGTTTACTATTACCAAACTTCCCCAAACCGAACCAATTTATGTCCTCAATGATACTGACAGCCAGAGTGCGCTGACTGTTTACCCCGATCGCGGTGGGATTGCGACTAGCTGGAAAGTGAACGATCGTGAGTTAATGTATCTAGATGCCGATCGGTTTACCGATCCGAGTTTGAGCGTGCGGGGGGGATTGCCGATCCTGTTTCCGATTTGTGGTAATTTACCAGACAATAACTACTCGATTGGCGGCACACAATATTCGCTCAAGCAGCATGGGTTTGCGCGGGAACTACCGTGGACAGTCAGCCATCAATCAACCACCACTGATGCTAGTCTGACAGTGACATTAGAGAGTAACGAGGCTACCCGCGCTGTTTATCCCTTTGACTTTAGTGTCAGCTTTACCTATCGCATTGCTGGTGGTGTCCTGACGATCGACCAAACTTACAGCAATAAGTCTGACACGCCGATGCCATTTAGTACTGGACTGCATCCCTATTTCCTTGCTCCAGCCAAAGATCAGCTGACATTTGAGATTCCCTCAACCAGCTATACCGAAAAACAAACGGGTGAAACTCATGCTTTCGCTGGCAAGTTTGATTTTAGTCAAGCTGAAATTGATGCCGCGTTTACGACGGTGACTGGTACTGTCTGCACTGTCCATGATGCGGGACAAAATCTCACCCTCACCATGACATCGAGCGACAACTATCGGACGATCGTCTTTTGGACTGTTGAGGGCAAAGATTTTTATTGTTTAGAACCTTGGACTGCACCACGCAATAGCTTAAACACCGGAATCAATCTATTACACGTTGCGCCAGGAGCGACTATCACTACTAGTGTCACGTTTGCCGCTAAATTCGGCTAAATTAAACTTGCAGAATTTTAAATCTCCATGTTATATTAGGAAAGGCGCGAAAATATTGCGCCTTAATGGGACGCTAGCTCAGTGGTAGAGCATTCGGCTTTTAACCGACTGGTCCCGGGTTCGACCCCCGGGCGTCCCATTTTGGAGAGTAAAGGGAGCAGTAAAAACTGCTCCCTTTGTTTTGGCTCAAAGATATCCGTTAATTTTGTGCCTGAGCGTATCAAGACTAACAGATCTTTGGTAGAGTATCTTTAGTTATAAGAATCGTGAGTTGACGATCTTCCTTCGGAATGGCTTTGCCAACGATCGTCGATCGAATATAAAGATTTTAAATATAGGAGGAACTTCTCATGGCACTCGTCCCAATGCGGCTTTTGCTGGACCATGCAGCCGAAAATGGCTACGGCATCCCAGCGTACAACGTCAACAACATGGAGCAGATCCAAGCAATCATGCAGGCTGCCCAAGAAACTGATAGTCCAGTAATCTTGCAAGCTTCTCGCGGTGCGCGGAGCTATGCAGGTGAAGCATTCCTGCGTCACTTGATTTTGGCAGCAGTCGAAACATATCCAAATATTCCCATCTCCATGCACCAGGATCATGGTAACAGCGCCGCAACTTGCTACTCAGCAATGAAGCAAGGCTTCACCAGCGTGATGATGGATGGCTCATTAGAAGCTGATGCTAAAACTCCAGCTAGCTTCGAGTACAACGTCGAAGTCACCCGTCGCGTCGTCGAAGTTGCTCACGCCATCGGCGTAAGTGTCGAAGGCGAACTCGGTTGCCTCGGCTCCCTCGAAACAGGGATGGGCGAAGCTGAGGACGGACACGGTTTTGAAGGTGCCCTATCTCACGATCAACTGCTGACTGATCCTGATGAAGCAGTCCAATTTGTCGAACAAACTGGTGTAGATGCACTAGCAGTTGCGATCGGTACCAGCCACGGTGCCTACAAATTTACCCGCAAACCAACAGGCGAAATTTTGGCAATCAGCCGGATTGAAGAAATTCACAACCGTCTCCCAAATACTCACTTAGTCATGCACGGTTCTTCTTCTGTCCCAGAAGATCTCCTCGCAATTATCAACAAGTTCGGTGGTAAAATCCCTGAAACTTATGGCGTACCTCTAGAAGAAATTCAAAAAGGAATCAAGTGTGGTGTTCGTAAAGTCAACATCGACACCGACAACCGCTTGGCAATCACCGCAGCAGTACGTGAAGCACTCTTCAGTAAGCCCGAAGAATTCGATCCGCGCCACTTCCTGAAACCATCGATCAAATACATGCAAAAAGTATGTGCAGAACGCTACACCGCTTTCTGGGCTGCTGGTAATGCTAGCAAAATCAAAACTTCATCCTTGGATGAGTTTGCTGTTAAGTATGCTAAAGGTGTATATCCCGCACCTAAAGTTGCTGTTAGCGTCTAGTTGCTGCAACTAAATTAGGTTAGAAAAGCCCTGTCTTCAAACTTTTGAAGACAGGGCTTTTAGTATTGAAATCACATGAAATTTAACAATATCAGCATCTCCCAATCTATCCCCCAAGCGCATATCGTAATCAACTTGCCAGCCCTCTTGTTCTAGCTGAAACATTTCCTGAGCAGTTTCTTCCTCTTAATAGTTCTGTCTAACGGCTCTGTTCACCCGCCGCTAGTAGCTTCTCGAACTCAACCAAAGATCTCCATACGGTCGGTGTGCGACGGAATTGTTCTGCTGCGCGTTGGGGTAAAATCATCAGGGCTTACCTACAATCTCTTCAAGGTGTTTTCCTAGCTTAGATATTGTTGAAGATAGCTCAGTACAAGGAGTTTAGTTTCTGCCACAAGTTCTTGACGAAATTCTGGATCGCGACTGAGAGACAGCCATAAAAGCTCAGTAATTGTTTTGGTGATAATCAGCGCGATACGTTCACATTTAGGCAGCGGCAAACTGGACTGGCGAGCATGGAAGAACCTCGCTAATTCATCGACCACTTGATATTCAACATCATCAATTTTCTCGATCGCAGACCAAGTAATCGTGTCTAGCAATTGCGCAAAGATCGCACGAGAGCCAGGATAATCTGTGTAAAACTGGTCAAACACATTGATCATCTGATCCACATAGCTGGATAGTGACAGTGTGAGTGATTGCGCCGTATGTAGATCGAGAAACCTCTGATACTGAGTTTTTAGATATCGCAGGGCGAGTGCTTTGAGAATTGCCTCTTTATCAGGAAAAAACTGGTAAAGCGACCCTACCGAGACTTCTGCACGAGCCGAGATCGCTCTGGTCGTCGTCGCCTCGTACCCGATTTCCAGGAACAGTTGCTCTGCCACATCCAGAATTTGCTTCACTCGCTCTTGGCTGCGCGTTTGCTGAGGCTGCCGCCGCATCTTATTTGTTTTTGGGGAGTGTGAGGAGAGCGAGTCAGACATGGGCTTGAGTCTCTAGTCTTGACAAAACGTGAACGGTATTCATATATTATAAAACATGAACACTGTTCACGTATATTCTAAAGGATTTCTACCTGATGAGAACTTCAGATTGGCGATCGCGACTATCTTTACCGTTTGAAATCCCGTTCCTGAGTAGAACGGGTCAATCAGTTGTCCAAGTTTCCCCTGACCAAACCCATTTCGATACGATCGTGATTGGGGCGGGGGCAGCAGGACTCGCCACTGCCCGCACATTGCAAACCGCCAAACAGTCTGTATTGATTTTGGAAGCTCGCGATCGCCTGGGTGGAAGGGTGAATACAAACTATGGCTTTGCCACTCATCCGATCGAATGCGGTGCAGAGTACATTCAAGGCGAAAAAGCTTCGACCTGGAAATGGGTGCAACGCTACGGCATGAAAACACTGCCTACGTTTGCCAAAGACGATCGACAGTTCATATACGTCAATCAAAAATTGCTTCCGTTCAAGCAATGGTCTGCGCTTCCCGGAATGCAATTTCTTGATTTTCGGTCTTTGAAGAACAATGCACTCTATCAGTTATTGATCGATTGGATTCGGGCTGGAAAGCCGGATATGTCTCTAGCGCAGTTCCTTTCCACCCATGATGTTTCCTTTTCGTCTGAGATCTATTGCATCGCCGATCATTATGTGAGTGCTAGTGCTGCAATCGATCTCGATCGACTGAGTATTTACGGCATGATGGAGTTGACTTATGAAGATGGCGATCGCTTTTTCCGGCTCAAGGATGGCTACAGTCGGTTATTTGAGAAATTTGCAGCAGGATTGAATATTCGATATCAAACACCTGTGACTCACGTTCGTTGGAATACAGAAGGGGTCGAAATTCAAACAGAAACGGGTACAACTTACACCGCAAAACAAGTGGTCATTACACTCCCGCTTGCTTTGCTACAGCAAAACTCAGTGACTTTTGAACCTGAACTGCCGGATACCAAATTGAGTGCGATTCACGGACTAGGTTCAGGCGCGATCACCAAGCTGATTTTGAAGTTTGATCGACCGTTCTGGGATAAAAGGCAGGAGATGTTTCTAACCACTCTCAATACTCAGATGTGGTGGCGACCAGGTTGGGGACAGCGCAATGAGGAGGCGATTCTGACTGCCTATACGGGAGCAAAAGGCGCAGAACGGCTCAGTGTGCTTGGAGAAAAAGGAGCAATTCAGGCGGGATTACGAGATTTAGAAACAATGTTTGATGTTCAACTGAGCGATCGATTACGCGATGCCATGTTTGTGGATTGGCAGGCTGATCCTTATGCACGAATGGCTTAC
>JANNDQ010000270.1:0-8509 GCA_031387965.1 Chamaesiphon sp. OTE_75_metabat_567 | reverse complement strand
GTAAGTTAAAAGAGAAATAAATCGTTGATTGAAGTCAAGTATAAATTGGTGAGCAAATCAAGACATTGCCCACCCTAGCGTTTTTAGATATTATTCAATTACTTACATACCGATCGTTTCATAGCCAGCATCTACATAGATAATTTGGCCAGTAATACCACTGGCGAGATCGCTAGCTAAGAAAGCAGCTGCATTGCCAACTTCCGTCTGAGTAACAGTCCGGTGCAGTGGTGCGACATCTTCAACGTGGTGAATCATATCCAGAATACCACCCACAGCCGAAGAAGCCAATGTCCGAATCGGCCCGGCGGAAATCGCATTCACACGAACATTTTGAGTACCAAGTTCTGAAGCGAGATACCGAACGTTCATTTCCAAACCAGCTTTGGCAATTCCCATCACGTTATAGTTCGGGATTACTTTAACACCACCGAGATAAGTAAGTGTGACAATACTGCCGCCCTCCGTCATCAGGGGTTTAGCCGCACCAGCCAGCCGAATCAACGAATAAGCACTGATATCCATGGCTTGAGCAAACCCAGCGCGGGAAGTACTGCTAAAATCTCCCGACAGATCTTCTTTATTGGCAAACGCGAGACAATGAATCAGGATATCTACTCGTCCCCATTTTTTACCAATTTCTGCAAACGTTCGATCGATCTGAGCGTCATCTTGAACATTGAGCGGGAGATAAATGCTAGGGTTCAGGGGTGCAACTAATTCTTCGACTTTCCGTTCCATCTTCCCCCGTTCGTCGGGTAGATAGGTAATGCCGATATTGGCACCAGCCGCATGAAGTTGTTGGGCGATGCCCCAGGCAATTGAGCGATTATTTGCAATTCCAGTGACTAGTGCGTTTTTTCCGCTTAAATTTAGCACGATAATTTTATTCCATCTTAAACTAGCACGGCTCATGATATCAGTTAGCCGTTGGCACTTACCAGCCCACCTAGTTTTTTGCTAATCTCTTAGCCCCATTACCGCAAGTATAGCTATTAGTAGTCTGTGATACAAAAAACTGTCGGCAACTCAGATTAAGTGTTCTCTAATACCTTTAGTTAGGGAGTAGAGAGTAGCGAAAAGTGCGGTCTTGGGGCTTCCCCAAGTAGAGCACCTTTTCAAGACAGGGGCGAGATGAGAGGGTATGATCTACAGACAGATGAGGTAGATCTTAACTTTAAATTACGCTTGTCACCTGAGTGTCGATCGTGAGTGAATCTGAAATTGTGAGTCCAAAATATTCCAAGTGAGTGCAAAGTTAAGATGGTGATGATGCAAGATAAACCCATAGCTACTATCTTTCAGCAACTGGCTGGAGGAAACTTTCCACCTGTATTAGAAACATTCGATCGAAATAAAACTATTTTCTTTCCTGGCGATCCTGCCGAGCGAGTCTACTTTCTCACCAAAGGTGCTGTCAAGTTGTCTCGTGTCTACGAAGCGGGAGAAGAGATTACGGTAGCTTTGCTGCGTGAAAATAGCGTGTTTGGAGTGCTATCTCTGATTACGGGGAATAAATCTGATAGATTTTATCATGCAGTTGCATTTACACCTGTAGAGTTATTATCAGTCTCGATCGAACAATTTGAAAAAGCCCTGACCGAAAATCCTGAACTGTCTTGGATTATGCTTAGGGGCTTATCCTCACGGATTCTCCAGACTGAAATGATGATCGAGACTCTAGCTCATCGAGACATGGGGTCTAGACTCGCGAGTTTCTTGCTAATCTTGTGCCGAGATTTTGGTGTTCCCAATGGCAATGGCATCACGATCGATCTCAAACTATCACATCAGGCGATCGCCGAAGCAATCGGTTCTACTCGTGTCACCGTCACTCGCTTACTCGGTGATTTACGCGATGAGGAAAATCAAGTCATCTCGATTCAGAAGAAAAAAATTACCTTTCATAATCAGGTAGCTTTGAGTAAACAGTTTAATTAGGGGGTAGGGAGTAGAGAATAGCGAGTAGAGAACTTCAAATACAAAAGCATCTACCCTCCACCCTCTACCCTCTAATCAATATCCACCAACCTAAACCCCATCTGACACTCATAAGCATCAGACTGAACCTCGCTGCAACAATTAAGGGCGCGAACTACTCGACCACAGCCAAGTTTACCTTGTCGCCAGCGGGGTTGACCATCGCGATTGGCGAGGAGGCAGGCTTGACAGACTTGTTGTGGGGCAATGATGCGATCGTTGATAATGACTACTAACATTTACCATCCTCAGTTTCGACCACTGGAGTAGCTACGATGTTGGAGTGTCAGGAGCTACTGTTTGCCGATTGGTGTAGATTTTACTATTGTAGTGTGCCCACTAAATTCAAACAGTATTCATTGGTGCAGATTCTCGCTTGGAGAAACGAGATCGATTGGTTATGATAGATAGAGCCTAAGACCCTAAATCGCTTCAGCAATCATAACCTAACTTTTATAGACCAGAATCATGGCAAAAACTAACTTAGAATTTTTAGCAGATACAGATCCAGCGATCGCGAGTTTAATCGGTTCGGAACTAGGTCGTCAACGGACTCACCTCGAATTGATTGCTAGTGAAAACTTTACTTCTGCGGCGGTAATGGCTGCTCAAGGTTCGATCTTGACTAATAAATATGCAGAAGGCTTACCCACAAAACGCTACTATGGTGGGTGTGAATTTGTAGATGAGATCGAGCAGATTGCGATCGATCGAGTCAAGCAACTATTCGGTGCCGCCGCAGCCAACGTTCAACCTCACTCTGGCGCACAGGCAAACTTTGCTGTCTTCCTCGCGCTGCTCAATCCTGGTGACAAGATTATGGGGATGGACTTGTCCCACGGTGGACATCTTACCCACGGTTGCCCAGTTAGTGTCTCTGGTAAATGGTTTGAACCTCACTACTATGGCGTGAGCAAGGAAACCGAAGAATTAGATTACGACCAAATTCGGGAATTAGCGAAACAACACAAACCAAAAATGTTGATTTGTGGTTACTCTGCTTACTCGCGGACGATTAATTTTGCCAAGTTCCGCGAGATCGCCGATGAAGTTGGTGCGTTCTTGATGGCAGATATCGCCCACATCGCCGGATTAGTCGCGACAGGACATCACCCTAGCCCGATTCCTTACTGTGACGTAGTTACGACTACAACTCACAAGACACTCAGAGGTCCCCGTGGTGGCTTGATTATGACCCGCGATGCTGAGTTGGGCAAAAAATTTGATAAGGCGGTTTTCCCTGGAACTCAGGGTGGCCCCTTGGAGCATGTGATTGCTGGTAAGGCAGTCGCCTTTGGCGAAGCGCTCCAGCCTGCCTTTAAGACCTATTGTGGCAATGTTATTACTAACGCCCAAGCACTTGCTAGTCAACTCCAACAACGCGGCTTTAAAATCGTTTCTGGCGGGACTGACAATCATCTGATGTTGGTCGATCTACGATCGATCGGCATGACTGGGAAGCAAGCAGATTTATTAGTTAGTGATGTGAATATCACCGCGAATAAAAATACTGTGCCGTTCGATCCTGAGTCACCATTTGTCACTAGCGGTTTACGGTTGGGTACTCCAGCAATGACCACTCGCGGCATGGGTACGACTGAGTTTACCGAAATTGCCAATATTATCGCTGATCGACTCCTAAGTCCTGAAGATGATACTGTGGCTAATGACTGCATCCGTCGGATTGCTACTCTGTGTGAAGGATTCCCCCTGTATCCTCACCTGAGTATGCCTGTTCCAGCATTGGTATAGGCTTTAGGCTTTGGGCTTTAGGTATTAGGGAATTAGAAGGACGCAAGCGTCCTAAAGCCTAAAACCTAAAGCCTAAAACCTAAGAGTAGCCACCTTTGCGAATCAGATCGTCAGGGCGCAAGTCAGACACGAAAGTGCGGAAAGCTTGACGCTCTTGTTCATCGGCATCGCGATCTACGGGAATCGACGCATCGGCGATCACTTCTTCGATTACCCAGATTGGTGCTTTAGTGCGGATCGCGATCGCAATTGCATCGCTAGGACGGGCATCAACTTCCTTGATTTGACCATTGTGGTTGATCGCGATCGAAGCGTAGAAAGTATTATCTTGAAGTGAATTAATCGTGATTCGATCGACTTTGATATCACAACTATCAAAGATATTAACAATCAAATCGTGTGTGAAAGGTCTAGGTGGAGTTTGTTTCTCTAGAGCATTGACGATCGCTTTTGCTTGTTCTTGACTGATGTATATAGGTAAAGCGCGGCGATCTGCCGCATCTTTAAGTAAAATAATTGGACTTCTAGATACAGCGTCCAATGCAATACCCGCTACTTTCATTTCAATCATGGTTGGTTCCTCTAGTTACTGGCGATTAAGGTGGTTAAGAGCGTTAAAGTTTAAAATAAAGATTGAAATCGTAGCTAGCTTAAATAGTTTAACAAGCTTAAAAATTAGCGATCGATGCGGACATATATCAAGGATGACTTACAAAATCCTTAATCGCGAATAGTACTTTGACTGAAAATAGATGTTTACAGGACTAGTCCAATCGCTGGGAAATTTGCGCCTTTTAACTGATGACAGGCTAGAGATTTTATGTAATTCCTCAGATACAGCAATGATCTTAACCGATCTAGCTATTGGTGATAGTGTAGCGGTAGATGGGGCATGTTTGACAGTAGAACAAATATTACCACAAGGATTTATAGCTGCTGTTTCTCCTGAGACTCTAAATCGTACAACGATCGGGCAACGCGATCGCACATCCACCAATGTAAATTTGGAGACATCGCTCCGCGTTGGTGGCAAAATTGGCGGGCATTTTGTGACTGGACATATTGACGGAATTGGGCGACTAGTTTCTAGTAAGGCGACTGCTACTTCCTGGGAATTAAAGTTTGCAGCACCCCAGTCACTTACCGCGCAGTGGTCAGATTATCTCAGTCGTTATTTAGTATCAAAAGGTAGTATTGCAGTTAATGGTGTGAGCCTGACGATCGCTGATTGCGATCGTGGTGGAAATTGGTTTACTGTTGCCGTAATTCCGCTCACTTATGCCCAAACAAATCTCTCGCAACTTCAGCCGGATGGATGGGTAAATTTAGAAGCAGATATTTTGGGTAAATATGTCGAAAAATTAGTGATGTTACCGCAAGCTTCTACTTCAAAACAGCGAGAAATAATTACGCCCGACTTTCTCGCGGCAAATGGGTATTGAACGTCAGTTCGGGTTAAGAAAAGCCCAGAGACTGGAAGTCTCGGCTCGTGATGCAAAGTCCGCCTGCGCGGACTAGTTAATCAGCTGATTGACGGACAAAACTCCTGAAACCCTGAAAAATCGTAGGTTGGGTTGCGCGGAGCAAAACCCAACTAACCCCACAAATACCCTAGAAATGTTGGGTTGTTTCCTTCGGAAAGGCTTCGCCAACATTCTTCAACCCAACCTACCGAAAAAAGATTTGTCCGTCAATCAGGTTAATCAGTCCGCCTGCGCGGACTTTGCAATACTAGCCCCGATTTCAATCGGCGGCGGGGCTGGATTAGAGCCAATATCCTTAACCCGTTGGCGGAGCCTTTCCGCCAGGAAAACTCACGTTATTGAATTGATGGATGGTGAATAGTTTAACCACCTAAAAACTCTACTAACTCTGTCAACTTGTCCCAAGCCGCGCCGCTGCTCAAGACTGTTTGAGCCATCTCAACTCCTTGTTTGTGTGCGCCGAGCGGTACTAAACCACCGATCTGTAGTGCTAATCCAGTATTGAGTGCGACGACATCCTGCTGGGCGATAGTCCCTTTGCCTTGTAATACCGCTGTTAAAATTGCCGCATTTTCAGCCACATCGCCACCTTTGAGCGCGGCAATTGGTGCGGGGGTAAGTCCGAATTCCGCCGGATCGATACTGGTAATTTGAACCAGTCCATTAGTTAAAATTGCCAGATCTGTCAAATCGCCCAAACCCGCCTCATCTAATCGTTCCCGCCCATGTAGGACGATCGCCTGTTTAGTGCCAAGTATTCCTGCGGCAGCAGCAATCGTCTCTATTAAATGGGGATTACCACTGCCGATAATTTGCCCCGTCGGACGGAGTGGATTGACTAGCGGGCCAATCAGATTGAAGACTGTTCGCACCTTTAATTCTTGCCGCAAGGGTGCCACAGCTTTCATCGCAGGATGCCAACCAGGTGCGAAGAGAAAGGTAATCCCAACTTTGTCTAAAGCGGCGGTAGCTAGATCGAATGGAGCAGTTAACTGTACACACAGAGCCTCTAATACGTCTGCTGAACCAACGCGACTCGATGCTGACCTACTTCCATGTTTAGCAACTTTTACCCCTGCTGCGGCGGCAACAAAGGCAACTGCGGTAGAGATATTAAAAGTTGATGCACCATCACCACCAGTCCCACAGGTATCGATCACTGGGTAAGGATATTGAATTGTTGGTTTTTGTAATACCTGAGCCATCCCAGCCAGTTCAGCAGCAGTGACTTTTTTAGCTTCTAGGGCGACCAAAATCGCTCCAGACAAAGCAGGCGGAATCTCACCCTGCAACCAGCCATTCATCAGCATCGTGGCTTGCTGTTGGCTCAAGGAATGGCGATCGAGCAGTTGCTGAAGTAGTTGTGACCAAGTTGCGGGTGCTGTGCTGCTCATGAATTGGTGGATGGTGAATAGTGAATAGTTATTTTACTTATCAACTAGAACTTGCAACTTAGCAAAGTCACAAGAGTCGATCGCTTGCTGGGCATCGTCTTGGCACTGGAGATAATTTTGCCATGCAGCGGGGGCAACTAGATAACTGCCCAATTTTTGACCCGCGATTTCGGCAAGTTCGGGATGAGAAAAGAAGCAGTTGAACATTTTGGTACAGCTGGCAGGAGTGAGATAACCTAGCTTAAACTCTTGATCGCATCGACCAGGGCGGATTAGCGCCGGATCGAGAACTTCTCGATGATTGGTAGTTAGGATGACGATGCTGCCTTCAACTGCGCCAGCACCATCGAGGGTATTTAATAACGCACTAAATGATAGTTCACCTAGCGGCTGACGACCATTAAAAACACTATCGATATCTTCGAGGGCAATGACTGAATTGGCGGTAATTTCTGACCATGCGCGAAGGAGGGCGCTATCGTCCATATCAGTCAGAGAGAGGGATACTAGCTGTCGATCGTAATGGCTAGCAATCGATTGAATCAGCGAGCTTTTGCCCGTACCTGGCGGCCCGTAGAGGAGATAGCCCCGCCGCCACGGGATGCCGCGCTGTCGATAGGTATCTCTACTTTTTAAAAACCGATCCAGATCGCCAAATAGTTGCTGTTCTGTGTCGGCATCGATGGCTAGAGTCTCTCGCCGTCGCTTCGTTTGGGTGCGGACAATCGAAATTGTCCCGCCAATTAGTCTGACTGTGAGCGGCGCTTCCAGATGATAGCTCTGCTCGATACTTGTCAGCCATCCTAGCATTTTGGGCTGCCACCATCGTAATGTCACCAGTGTAATCAGCTGGGTATTCTGGAAGTCGGTAACTTTGACATCATGACGATGAATGGCAATATAAGCACCTTTTGATCGAATCCCAATCCAGCCCGAACGTGGCTGAAGCTTGGTTTTGAGCGTCGGTAACTCGATCGCAGGCAGCACACTCAGAGTTTCACTGTAAGTCAACTCACTAAAATCATAGACTTTGCCCGTCCGTTCTAGCTCCCAGCAAATAGCACTATAAATCGGATTGATATCAGTGATCGTCACTTGACAACCCAAGCGCTGAAACCCAAATTGGAGGATAACTTTAAGTAAGTCACCACCATAGCGTAGAACTATGCCGCCAAGAAATAACCAAATTGGGTCAAGGTTACCGAACATCCTAAAATTACATGCTTACTCAACTACAAATTGGTCGCAATCGCCCCAACGGGACAAGTCGGAATACACTGCTCACAAACGATACAGCGCGATCGAGTAAAATTTAGTTTAAAGGTGTGAGGATCGAGATTGAGCGCTTCTGTCGGACAGACTCCAGTACACAGTCCACAATCTACACAGACATCCTCATCAACAATGATTTCCTTATTAGCTGTCGAAACTTGGATGCCCTGAGATCTCATCCAATCGATGCCCGCATCTAGTTCGTCGATATCCCCCGATAGCTCTACTACCAGTTTCCCAATTTGGTTGGGTGCCACCTGTGCCCGAATAATATTTGCAGCGATATTAAAATCTTTTGCCAGTCGATAAGCAACTGGCATCTGGATTGCACGTTTGGGGAAGGTAAGAGTAACCCGTTTTTTCACAATAAAAGTGGGGTGATAGTTCGATCGCTGTGAACTCTATTTTACCCTTAGTTCGTAGATCGTTTCTCAAGATAACAAGAATATCAGCAATTCCAACTTGTTCAGATAACTTGTAGGGACAGGTTTATGCTAGAAAGCTGATTGACGGACAAATCTTTTCTGGTAGGTTGGGTTGAAGAATGTTGGCGAAGCCTTTCCGAAGGAAACAACCCAACATTTCTGAGGTGTTGGTGTGTGAGTTGGGTTATCTCCTGACAGAGAT
>JANNDQ010000263.1:0-2313 GCA_031387965.1 Chamaesiphon sp. OTE_75_metabat_567 | reverse complement strand
AATGGAAGAAAGCGATTCTTCCTACGACAAAGAGAAGCTCCAAGAGCGTCTAGCTAAATTAGCTGGTGGTGTTGCAGTCATCAAAGTTGGTGCTGCTACCGAAACCGAAATGAAAGATCGTAAATTACGTCTTGAAGATGCGATCAATGCAACTAAAGCCGCAGTTGAAGAAGGGATCGTCCCTGGTGGCGGTACAACCCTCGCTCACCTCTCTCCTGAGTTGGAAGTTTGGGCACAAGCGAACCTCAAAGATGAGGAATTAACTGGTGCATTAATCGTCACCCGCGCTCTTTCCGCTCCGCTCAAACGGATTGCTGAAAACGCTGGTCAAAACGGTGCAATCATCGCCGAACGTGTTAAAGAAAAAGCATTTGATGTCGGCTACAACGCTGCCACAAATGAATTTGTAGACATGTTTGAAGCTGGGATTGTTGACCCTGCGAAAGTAACTCGATCGGCACTGCAAAATGCCGCTTCGATCGCTGCTATGATCCTAACTACTGAGTGCATCATCGTTGACAAACCAGAGCCTAAAGATGGTGCTGCTGGTGCTGGCGGCCCCATGAGTGCTAATGACTACGGCGATTACTAAATCTTAATTTAGATAATCTTTAGACGAGAAAACCGTCAACAAAAATAGCTATCTTTCCCTGAAGATAGCTATTTTTGTCTAAGTATCTAGTAAAGTTTCCGTCTATCCTCCGGCTTTAGATTCTTGTTCACGTTGTTTTAATAAATCTATCCCCCAAGAAGTTCCGAGCCGTGTTGCTCCAGCCATGATTAATGCTACTGCCTGATCATGTGTCCGAATCCCCCCGGCGGCTTTGATACCAATTTGATCTTTAGTTAGATCTTTGAGTACACGCACATCCTCTACTGTTACCGCACCACACCAGCCAGTTCCAGTTTTTAACATCCGCGCACCTGCTTCCATGCAGATTTGGGCAGCAATTAATTGTTCTGGCTGCGTCAGAACAGACATTTCTAAAATTGCCTTCACACCTTGTCCCGTTGCTTCGCAGATTTCAGCAATTTCGCGATGGACATCATCAATTTTTCCAGCTTTAAGCCAGCCAATATTAATTACGACATCTAGTTCTTGAGCGCCATTCTCTACCGCTTCCTGAGCCTCATACAGCTTACTTGCCGTAGTAGTAGCACCAGTTGGAAACCCGATTACCGTGCAAATTTGAGGACGTTTTTGATGTAACAGAGCGGTAACTTGGCGGACATAGCAAGGATTGACGCATACTGCTGCAAATCCAAATCGATCCGCTTCTTCACACCACTGTTCCACCATTGCAGGCGTAGCGGCACCACCGAGCAGAGAGTGGTCGATATATGGAGCGATATCGAGGTTGGCAGATTGTTCGGTTCGCATGTTTAAAGAATACAATTCAAGCAGATTACTTAGTATACTCGATGGATAGCGTATCGATCGAATAAAATAAATATGGTTATTGAATAAATACTTACTATAATTGGTGGAAGAGTGTAATTTAGTCACAAGTAGAATCCAGCTTGAGTATTTTTGAAGTAAAGTAGCGAGTACGATCGCAAAAAGTAGCTCAAATTGCTAACAGGGCTAGTAAATTTATAAATAAGAAATGGCAATTGATCGCAAGTGGAAATCCAAGAAAAAACGAGCACTGGAAGTTTTGCTCAGACTAAAACGACTCTATCCAGATGCCACTTGTAGTTTGGATTATACAACTCCCGTTCAGCTGTTAGTCGCAACTATTCTCTCAGCGCAATGTACCGATGAACGGGTGAATAAAGTTACGCCTGCATTATTTGCCAAATTTCCCGATGCGCGATCGATGGCGGACGCTGATATCATAGATATCGAAGAATTAGTTCGATCGACTGGATTTTATCACAATAAAGCTAAAAATATTCAAGGGGCTTGTCGGAAAATAGTCGAAGAATTTAATGGGGAAGTCCCCCAATTAATGGAAGAATTACTCACTTTACCAGGAGTTGCCAGAAAAACGGCGAATGTGGTTTCTGCCCATGCTTTTGGGAATATTCAAGGTGTTACTGTTGATACCCATGTCAAACGTCTAACCAATTTAATCGGTTTAACAGCTCATCAAGATCCAATTAAAATTGAACAAGATTTAATGAAGCTTTTACCTCAAGTAGATTGGGAAAACTTTTCGATTATGACGATCTATCATGGTAGAGCCATTTGTAATGCTAGAAAACCTAATTGTCCCGATTGTGAATTAGCTGAACTATGCTCATCGGCATATCAGCCACCTAAAACTAAAGCTCAAGCGAGTGTTCGTAAATAACTGGTGAGGGTAGATC
>JANNDQ010000260.1:0-4083 GCA_031387965.1 Chamaesiphon sp. OTE_75_metabat_567 | reverse complement strand
TGCCAATCATCACCCGATCGGTATTATCACCCAAAGTGACATCGTGCGCGCGATCGCTGCTGCCTAGAGTCACCGATTAAGCCCCGACATCTTCAAGAAGTTGGTGCTTAATCAGCAACTCTAGACGCTCGCATAAATCCGACCATCAGGCATCTTTGCACCAGTCAAATTTGTCCCGACCATACTAGCACTACTCATCTCTGCCCGCATCAAATTAGCATTAGTTAGATCGGCATCTTCGAGATCGGTTTTTGCCAAATGCGCTTCGATTAACTCCACATTAATCATCGTCGAATAGCACAAAATCGTCCGCGTCAGATCCGCATGGTGCATTCGCGCATCCGTAAGATCGGCATAGCTCAAATTAGTATTCGCCAGCTTAATCTTGGACATAATCGATTTAGTCAGATTCGCGCCAGTCATATCACAGGCGGTAAGAATCGCTCGTTCGAGTTTGGCAAGTGAGAGATCGGCGTGGGGTAAATGCGCCTCGTGTAAATTTGCTTCAGTCAGGATCGCTCCGGTTAATTTTGCTCCCGTTAAATTTGCGCCTGTAAGATCTACCCCTTTAAGATTTGCTTCCGTCAGATTAGCGTAGCTGAGATCGACTTTAGATAAGTTTGCCCCTGCCATATTGGCATTGCGAAGATCGGCGCGACAGAGCTTAGCACTGCGAAGATTGGAACTATAGCTACGTTTTTCTTCCCGAAAGTTAGCCGCTCGGAGACAAGCACCACTGAGATTTGCACCACTAAGATTGACATTGCGGAGATCGGCATCCATCAGATTGGCATCGAGCAGATTGATCCAAGTCATATCAGCGCCGCGAAAATCCGCGTTTTGGAGACTAGCTCCATGCAAATCGGCATCGCGAAGATTTGCACCCTGAAGATCGGCTCTGATTAATGTCGCACCACCTAATTTACAATTGGAAAGGTTGGTTTTGAGCAACTGAGCACGATTTAGATAGGCAAAGGTGAGATTGCTTTTACGTAAATCAGCTTGATTGAGGACGATATCAATTAAGTCTTGAGAGACTAAACTAAATCCACTCAAATCGACTGCGGTAAAGTCCCGTTCGCCACCGCGATATCGCCACAATAGTTCTTCCGCGTCCATAACTTAGCTAGTATCTTAATTGAAGATGTCTTGCTTAGTGTTCCCTATTCACTATCTACTATCCACTATCTACCAATTTAAGTGTCTGACTTATTATTAGCTGGTTGTATTTTTATTGCGGCGATCCTCTACAGCTCCGTCGGACATGGCGGCGCATCGGGATATTTGGCAGCGATGGCTCTATTTGGCATGGCTCCGGCGGTGATGAAACCGACAGCACTAGTGCTAAATATCATTGTGGCAGCGATCGCGACTCTAAAATTTTATCGGGCGGGCTGCTTCAATAAATCTCTGTTTTGGCAATTTGCGATTGGTTCGATTCCCTGTGCTTTTATCGGCGGCTCAATTACTATTCCCACTCAGATCTACAGACCGATCGTGGGGATGGTATTGCTGTATGCTGCAACTAGATTGGGTTTAACTAGCGGTAACTCTCAGCCCCAACCAGCTCACCCCGTTCCCATTTGGCTCTCAATTAGCTTAGGGATGGTAATCGGGCTATTATCGGGGCTGACAGGTGTAGGTGGGGGAATATTTTTGAGTCCATTATTATTACTGATGGGATGGGCAAGCATCAAAGAAGCGGCGGGAGTGGCGGCGGCATTTATTCTGGTAAACTCGATCGCGGGACTGCTCGGTTATCTAATTAAGTTTCCGACCCTGCCATCAAGTCTCTGGCTATGGTCGATCTGTGCGGCTATCGGTGGCTGGATTGGTGCCGAGTACGGGAGTAAACGGATTGGTAGTACAAAGCTGCGGTGGCTATTGGCGGTAGTTTTGACGATCGCGGGAATCAAATTAATCCTGACTTAAATTATGCGCAAAAATAGATTGGTGTGGATTTGGCTAGGTGTCAGCACTGGGATCACTTTGGGACTAGCTCAATCGGCAATGGCTTTATCAGCGGTAGAAGTTGGTAAAATTGCCAAATCAGTCACAGTCTCGATCGATAGCAGTAATTCTGTCGGTTCGGGTGTGGTAATTAGAAAAGAAGGCAATACCTATACTGTGCTCACTGCTGCCCACGTTGTCCGCAATCGCCAGCAAGAATTTAAACTTACCACTCCTGATGGGAAAAATCATCCCTTGGTAGCAACGAATATTAAAGCCACAACTGATGCTGATTTAGCAGTAGTTAAGTTTGAAAGTAGTGCCAATTATCCGATTGCCAAATTAGGCAGTGTCGAAACAGCCAGCGAGGGATCGATCGTCTATGTTGCTGGTTTTCCGCTGGCTACCGCCGCGATTAGTGAGTCGGTGTATAGTTTTACCGAAGGTAAAGTCACCGCAAATGCCAGTCGCCCGCTCACTGGTGGTTATTCCCTGGTGTATAGCAATAATACGTTGCCAGGAATGAGTGGTGGGCCAGTATTTAATGATGCTGGGGAAACGATCGCCATTCATGGCAAAGGTGATGTCCAAGCCGCAACTGAAACCTCGGATATCAATAGTAATGTGCGGATCAAAACTGGGTTTAATTTAGGAATTCCAACTAACACTTTTCGGCAATTGGCTGCTAAACTAGGCGTAGATTTAGGCGGACAGCCACGACTTGCGACTGCACCAGCTGCCCCCAAATCACCGCAAGCTGCGGACTTTTTCCTAATTGGCGTTGATAAATTCAATCGGGGTAATCTGGGTGGCTCGATCGAGGCAATGAATGATGCGATTAAGTTAAATCCCCGTTACACCAAGGCTTATCTGGCTAGAGCTTCAGCCAATTTTATGTTCAAACGCCTCGGTGCCGCGATCGCCGATGCCGAACAGGCGATTAAAAACGATCCAAATTCAGCAATTGCTCATGCTGCCCAATGCTTCTTTTTGAGCGAACTGGGTAATAATGGCACCGCACTGGGTAGCTGCGATCGAGCGATCGAGATTGCGCCAACTAATGCAATGGCGCTGAATATTCGAGGGCTAGTTTTAATCAGGCTCAAGAATTTTAGTCGTGCCGCCGTTGACTTGGAACGCTCGATCGAACTCGATCCCAAACTTCACTACGCTTATAATAACTTGGCGATCGCCAGATCTGCTCAAAACAACATCCTCTCAGCTCTCAATCTAGCCCGCCGTGCCGTTCAAATTGCCCCCCAATCACCCAGCACCCACTCGCTGCTCGGTCAACTGCTAGTCGCCAATCGAGACTATCGCCAAGGACTAGGAGAACTAAATCGTGCCCTAACTTGGAATCCCCGGATGGCTGCCGCTTACCAGGCTAGAGCGATTGCGCATCAATCACTGGGAAATCCAGCCGCCGCCAAACTAGATCTCCAACTAGCAAAACAATATGCCCTGAGTAGTCCAGAAGGATTCATCGATGATATTAGCTTTCTGAATCAGTGATGTTATTGATTTACCTACCTGCTCTCAATACTTGTTCAGCCGTAAGTTTTAAATCTGGAAAAGTTGGAGAAATAATAGCTTGATTGCCCCGAAGCTGCTGAATTTCATACTCCCCATTTGTAACTACTCAGGCTTAAAAAATTAGGAAGATTTGGTGATAAGCGGTAGTTATGGAGGTAGAGTCGGATGAAGAGATCGAACGGACAGCAAAGCATTGAAGCAAGCACCCCAAAAACTAACCATCAGCAAAGACGAAATACGTGCCTGCTATGCCCAAGGGGAAGAAGCAGTGATTACGTTGGTGGAAAGTTTAGTAGCGCGGATTAATGCACTAGAAGCAAGAATTGAAGCATTAGAAAATCAAAAAAGTAAGGACAGCAAAAATAGTAGCAAACCACCATCAGGGGATGGATTTGCGAAACGAACAAAAAGCCTTGGGACTAAAAGTGGACGTAAAAGTGGTGGACAAAAAGATCATCCTGGCAGCACATTAGAATGGTGTGAAGAAGTAGATGAAGTATTTATTCATCCAGTTGTAGACTGCAAAAGTTGTGGAACATCTCTAAAATTCGTAGAAGTACTGAATTTGAGATGTAGTCAAGTCTATGAGCTACCGCCAAT
>JANNDQ010000239.1:0-1820 GCA_031387965.1 Chamaesiphon sp. OTE_75_metabat_567 | reverse complement strand
TTCCCAGTGAATACCATAACCCCCGCCGCAAACTTCCCAGTCTAAACGTTGTGCTGGAGTCGCATTTAATAATCGGGGATACCAGACTAAAGGAACGACGATCGTTCTACCATCGATTAAATCGACACTAATTGCATCTTCCGTAAAAGATACATTTTTAACTCGCTCATCCGTCTGAATTGCCAAAATACTCATTCCAAGTCTCCAAAAATAGTGTTTGATTTTCTCTGACTGTCGCTTCTATCTTTTTAATTTCTCGATCTGGAAACCCGATATTATTTGCTAACTCGATTGACTTCAGCCGAAACTTTAAGGTTAATCCCCCTTCTTTTGATTATAACTATGACATCTGCTTTTTCTCGTTTTCCCGATCGATTGCAATCAGCCATTACCTCCCGCTTAGGGTGGACATCATTGCGCCCAGTCCAAGAACTGGCGGGACATGCGATTCTCGATGGTTACAATACGATCGTCCTCGCACCGACGGCTGGAGGGAAGACGGAAGCGAGTATGTTTCCGCTGTTGGCGCAGATGGTGGAAAGTGAGCCGAAAGGGGTGGGCATTCTCTATATTGCCCCGATTAAGGCATTGTTAAATAATCAAGCCGATCGATTGGGAATGTATACTGAGATGCTCGGTTTGAGTCGGTTTTTGTGGCATGGGGATATTAAGGCTGGGGAGAAGAAAGCCTTTCGCAAGCAGCCTGCGACGCTGTTGATGACGACTCCTGAATCCTTGGAAGTGATGCTGATGTCGGCGAGTGTGCCTCATGCAGAGATCTTTGGCGATTTACGGGCGGTAGTAATCGATGAGGTTCACGCCCTAGCTGGAAGCGATCGTGGAGCGCAGCTGATGTCGGTGCTGGAGCGGTTAATTCGGGTGAGTACTCACGACTTACAGCGGGTGGGTTTGAGTGCCACTGTGGGCAATCCTGACACAATTCTGGACTGGTTGCAGGGAACTTCCCAGCGTCCGCGCTGTAAGGTCGATCCGCCCAAGGAGCAGCACAAGAAGGAGATTCGGATCTTGATGCAGGATTCTAAGCTGGATATCGCCAATCGATCGAGCATGTTGGCTCAGGGCAAAAAGAGTCTATTATTCTGTCAGAGTCGCGCTCTGGCTGAGGAAATCTCTGGAGCGATGCAAAATCGGGGCATTGATGTATTTATCCATCATAGTTCGGTAGCCTTAGAGGAGCGCGCCCTGGCGGAGGAACGGTTTGCCAATGGGCATAATAATTGCATTGTTTGTACTTCAACGCTGGAATTGGGGATTGATGTGGGTGATTTAGATGCAGTGTTGCAGGCGAATGCACCAGATACGGTTTCGGCTTTTTTACAACGATTGGGGCGGACAGGTAGACGAGGTAGCGGTGCGAACACAACATTTTTAATCGATAATTCGGCGGCATTATTACAAGCGATCGCAGTAATCGAATTAGCCCGTAGAAATTGGGTAGAATCGATCATCGTATCCGATCGCAATTGGGCGGTATTAGTCCAACAATTACTAGCGATGACGCTGCAAGCAACTTCAATTTCACCAGGGGATGTATGGGCGCAACTGGGCACGATTCCCGACTTCAAAGGAATTAAACGCGCGGAATTCGATCGCTTAGTCAAACACATGCTTAAAACCAATTATCTCTATCTAACTGGGGGCTTACTCGCGATTGGAACTGAATCCGAAAAAACTTTCGGGCGGAAAAATTTCATGGCTCTCTATGCAGTATTTAGCTCACCCCAACAGTATGAAGTTTATACCGTAGATGACCAACCGATCGGCTCATTAGAACAAAAATTCATCGATACTCTCACCGC
>JANNDQ010000233.1:0-6097 GCA_031387965.1 Chamaesiphon sp. OTE_75_metabat_567 | reverse complement strand
AGCCAATCGCTGCCTGTTGATCTTCGATAACGTCGAATCAATCCTCGCTGGAAAAGTGCAGTCAGGGCAATACTTACCAGGCTATTGTGAATACGATCGATTCTTTCGGGCAATTGGTGAACTGCCACATCAAAGTTGTGCAATCTTGACTAGTCGCGAACAACCATATACAGTTGCTCGATCGCAAATCGTTAATCCCCAACTAGTTCGCTCGCTCGCCCTCGGTGGCATGACAGCGGCAACTGCCTATCAATTTGTCCAGTCTTATGGCTGTCCCCAGCTACCAGATCAAATATGGCAGGAGGTTTACGCACATTATAGTGGTAATCCCCTCGCGCTCAAAATTGCGACGATGGCAGCAGTCGAGATGACTGGAGGTGGCGCAAAAATGCTAGAGCTTTATCCACTGATGAAGCAGGGTAAACTTCAGTTTCGGCATATCGATGATGTGCTAGCACGTCAGTTCGAGCGATTATCAGCGATCGAACAGCAATTAGTTTACTGGCTGGCGATCGAGCGTGAACCCGTTACTGGCAGGGAATTGCGATCAAATCTGATCCTAGATGGCAACATTGGGAGTATTCTGAATGCGCTCCAATCTCTAGCCCGTCGCTGCATTATTACTGCCCGTGAGAAAACTTGGTCGATTCAGCCAGTCACGATCGCTTACTTAATGAGTAGATCGATCGAGCTAGTAGTGGCAGAGCTTTCACCAGAGAGAGATGACAGCGATCTTCACCGTTGCTTTACCCACCTAAATACTTACGCGATTATTAAGGCGACAACTAAAGATTATTTGCGTCAAGTGCAGATCCAGTCGATTTTAATGCCGATTCTCGACCGACTGTTGCAGATCTGGGACAGCAGGGCAGATCTCAGTCAACATTTGCAGCAAATCTTAGCAAAGTGGCGAACTCTAGATCCAGTTCCAGATGGCTATTTGACCGGAAATATCCTGAATTTAGCGATCGCCCTAGCACCAGATCGAACTCTCAAAGATTTTGACTGCTCCCACCTGCCAATTCGATCGGCTGATCTAGCGAATGTCAGTCTACACTGTATCAATTTTGCCGCTGCTAGATTCGATCGATCAACCTTCACTCAAGCTTTTGGCGGCATTATCACTACCGTCTGTCATCCCAATGGCAATCTAGTCGCGACTAGCGATGCCACTGGGGATATCTCGCTGTGGCAGATCGCTGATGGTCAACGGGTTGCCATTTATCAAGGACATACTGATTGGACTCGCTCCCTCGCATTCAACTTTGATGGCACAATTCTCGCTAGCTCTAGTGAAGATGGTACGGTCAGATTTTGGGATACTGAAACTAGCCAGCAGATCGGGATCTTAGGTCCCTACACCCACACGCTCCGAGGGATTAGTTTTAGTCAAGATGGTCAGAGATTAGTAACTGGTGGTGACGATGGGCTGGTGCGAATTTACGATCTGCCTAAATTACTCGCAGATGGCTCTAGCTCGACTGTAGAGGCTCATTGTCTCCAGTCTTTTGCTGGACACAAGAATTGGGTGTTTTCGTCTACTTATAGCCCCGATCAGCGCCGACTAGCGAGCAGTAGCGCTGATGGTACTGTCCGAATTTGGGATCTGGAGACGGGTAGCTGTTTACAGGTGCTTACCCACGGACATTGGGTGATTCGGACGCTATTTAGTCCCGATGGTCGGTACCTGATTGTCAGTGGACTATCAGCGACGATCTATGTGTGGGATACAGGTTCTGGACAGCTGATCAACACTTTAACCGGACATCTTGATTGGGTGTGGTCGATCGCGCTGAGTGCTGATGGTCATACTCTATTTAGCACTGGTGAAGATCGGACGATTCGGGGGTGGGATTTCCCGACTGGCGTTTGTCAGATGATCTTGCCCGCTCATCAAGACCGGATTTGGACGATTTCGCTCACACCTAATGGTCAGCATTTAATCAGTGGAAGTGAGGATCGGACGATCAAGATTTGGGATCTCCACCGCCGCAAATGTGTCAAAACGATCGATGGTTATGGCAACTTCATTAAAGCGATCGTCTTTGTGCCCAATCGGGACTGGTTGGCTAGCTGTCACCGCGATTCGACGATTCGACTCTGGAGTGTGAGAGATCGTAGCTGTATTCACACCCTATTTGGACATACAGATGCAGTGGTAGAAATCACGATTAGTGCCGATGGTAGCTACTTGGCAAGTAGTAGTCTCGATCGCACGATCAAGATTTGGGATCTCCAGCGTCTGACTTGTTTACACACGATCGAAACCCAAGTCGAAGGGAGTTGCACCCTAGCCTTTAGTCCTACTGGTGAGCAGTTAATTTCTGGTAATTATCATGGCGATCTCCAGCTGTGGGATGTTGCTACAGGGAGACTCAATCGCGATTTTTCAGGGCATTCCAACCGGATTCAATCAGTTGCTGTTTGTCAAGTCAGCCATCTAATTGCTACTGCTTGTGAACACCAGATCGGGATTTGGGATCTTCACACTGGCGCATGTTTACAGACGATCGACGCGCACCATTTGCCAGTAATATCGCTAGCTTATAGTCCCGATGGTCGCTATCTCGCCAGCGGCAGCATGGACAAAACAGCGAAGATTTGGGATACGCATCATTGGGACTGTTTACAAACCCTGACTGGTCATCACAATTTAATCTTAGCTCTGGCATTTAGCCCGACACCCGTTACGACTGGGACTCTTACCGACTACCAATTAATTGTTGGTAGCGGCGATCGACTAATTAAACGCTGGAGTATCCGTGGTGAATGTCTCCAAACCTACGCTGGACATACTAACTGGGTCTGGTCGATCGCCTACACTCCTGACGGTACCAGCATTGTGAGCAGCAGTGAAGACCAAACTATCAAAATCTGGGAGATCGATCGCTCCCAAGCAGTGGAGACACTTCAGCTCAAACAGCCCTACGCTGAAACCAATATCACTGGCGTTACCGGACTCACATCAGGACAAGTTCAAGCGCTCAAACTATTGGGTGCGATCGAAAATTAAACTCAAGACTTAACTTCATACTTCCTTCCCACTCAAACATCCACTATTCACTATCCACCATTCACATGTTAAAATAACAGAGTTGTTAAGCTATGCACCGTCTTTGATTAACGTATCTGGCATCGATACCCTAGCTCAAGAGCTAGCCACAATTCAACAGACTGGCTCCAAGAAAATCGCCCTGCTCGGTTCTCGTCATGTACCAATTACGCACCAACATCTAATCGAGATGATGAGCTATGCGCTGGTACTATCCGGCAATCGGCTGATCACCTCTGGTGCGACTGGAACCAATTCTGCGGCGATCCGTGGTGCGATTAGAGCCAATCGCGATATGCTGACGGTGATCTTGCCCCAAAGTCTCGCCCGTCAACCTCGTGAATCCCAAGAGCAGCTACAGAATGTGATGCATTTGGTGGAAAATCCCAATCACGATGATCTCTCCCTCGGCGAAGCTAGCGCACTGTGCAACCAGGAAATTATTTCTCGCTGTCAGCAGTTGATCTGTTTTGCCTTCCATGATAGTACTACCCTCCTCCAAACCTGCCATGAGGCAGAAGAGCAGCATAAAGTTGTGACTTTATTTTATTTCGACTAACTTATCTCACTTATTCCCAGCTAAGGGTTTAACCTAGCTGGTTGGCGGCAACCACCTATCTTATGAATTTCGTCAATCTTTCTACTCCGACAATTTTACTTGGTTCGATCGCCGCTGCGGCAGCCCTAGTTTATTTTCCCTATTTATTAGTCGCGATTACTCGCTTTCAAGTCGGCTTCGATATTTCAGCTCCCCGCGCTGCCTTCGACAAGTTACCAGATTATGGCAAACGCGCAACTTGGGCGCACCAAAATTCTTGGGAAGCATTTATTTTGTACAGTGCAGCCGCATTGATGGCATATATTACCAAGCAAGATTCTCCCACCATTGTTAATTGTGCGATCGGCTTCACACTCGCCAGATTATTCTATTCAGTTTTTTACATTATCAACTTTCCGATCGGTCGATCGCTAATGTTTGGGGTTGGCTCTGTTGCCATCTTTACGCTCATGTCCACCAGCATTACCAGCACAATGAACTAGGGAGTAGAGGGTAGAGGGTAGGGAGTAGATAATTAGACAATCACTATTCGATTTTCCTTCCCTTGTACCTTCTACCTACCCTCTAATACCTACCCTCTACCCTCTACCCATATGGCTTCCACATTTTCCTTTGATATTGTCAGCGATTTCGATCGTCAAGAACTAGTCAATGCGCTCGATCAAACTAATCGGGAGATAATTAGTCGTTACGATCTCAAAGATACCCAAACCACCCTCGAACTGGCTGAGGATAAAATCACGATCCACACTGCTAGTGAAATGACCCTCGATGCCGTCCATGACATGCTCCAAACCAAAGCACTCAAGCGCAATCTGTCGCTAAAAATCTTTGACTACGGCAAAATTGAATCATCCAGCGGTAACCGGATTCGACAAGAAGTCACCCTCAAAAAAGGGATCAGCCAAGAAATTGCCAAGCAGATTTCTAAACTAATTCGGGACGAGTTTAAAAAGGTTCAGCCCTCCATTCAAGGTGATGTCGTCCGTGTCACTGCCAAAGATAAGGATGAGCTACAAGGTGTAATGCAACGGTTGAAACAGGAAGAGTTGCCCGTGGCGTTGCAATTTACTAATTATCGTTAGGATTGATCAACCAGATGAAAAATTGTAGCTACTAATTACATCTGAAAAAATACCCGCGCAGCATCACAATCAGCTTGAATCTGACGAGTGAGTGCAGCCAGATCTGGAAACTTTTGTTCCGATCGCAGGAACTGATGCAGGTACACTGTTAATTGTTGACCGTATAGATTGCCCTCCCAGTCAAGGAGATGGACTTCGACGGTAGTGTTGATGCCGTCTACCGTCGGACGTTTGCCGATATTCATCACGCCTGGTAATTGGCTGGCGGTGGGTGTATCGACTCGCACGCAGTAGACACCCTGACGTGGTAAGAACTTTTCGGCTGGATACTTGAGATTAGCAGTCGGAAAGCCGATCGATCTACCGATTTCTTGACCATTTACTACCGTTCCGACGATCGAATAATAGCGTCCCAGCAGCTCCTGAGTCAGCGTTAAATCCGCAGCGAGTAGCGCAGTGCGAATGCGTGAGCTGCTAATCCGCATATCATCATTTGTTTCCAGCGGCGCAATTCGCGTCGTGATCCCCACCGCCGCCGTCAGTGCGACTAGATCCTGAGCATTCCCCGCCCGTTGATTGCCAAACCGAAAATCTTCGCCGACACTAATAAATTTAGCGTGTAATTGTTGGTCTAAAATTCGATCGACAAATTCTTGCGGTGATAATTTGACCAACTCTCGATCGAATGGTAACAGAATTAGTTGCTCAATCCCCAACTGTTCGAGAATGATCGCCCTCTCCTGGTGGGGCGTAATTAGCTGACGCTGTTGTTCGGTAAAATATTGCTGTGGATGAGGATCGAAAGTAACGACTGTTTTGGTAGCACTTCGATCCTCCCAGTCTAAAACAGGTCTAATCACCTCCAAATGACCCCGATGAATCCCGTCAAAATTACCTAGGGCAATTACTGTCGGAGTCAAGATACGATCGAGAGATGAATTAATCTGCACTTTTGTTGGATACTGCCTGATTGATAATTTTGGTTGTCTACCTAACCCAATTATCGTTCGATTTGCCCGATTAATCCCGATTTCTAAACATTACATCGGCAACCCGACTCACATCCAGCATTTCGGCGACATCATGGACGCGGAGGATATCTGTACCTCCAGCAATTGCCGCACAGCAAGCGGCTGCGGTGCCCCACAACCGTCGTTCGGGGTCTGGTTGGTTGAGAATACTGCCAATGAAGCTTTTGCGCGATACACCGACTAATAGGGGTAAATCTAGCACCTGAAATTTATCGAGCTGACGAAGCAGTGCGATACTCTGGTCAGCGGTTTTTGAAAACCCAATGCCTGGATCAACGATAATGCGTGAACGCTCGATGCCTGACTGGACGGCTCGATCGATCTGCGTCTCAAAAAAGGCGATCATATCGGCAACCAAATCACCATATTC
>JANNDQ010000167.1:0-3810 GCA_031387965.1 Chamaesiphon sp. OTE_75_metabat_567 | reverse complement strand
AGTGCCCACCCTACAAAGTATCTACCTTAGATTGTACAGAATCCCCCTAAATCCCCCTTAAAAAGGGGGACTTTGAATTCTAGAATTGGATCTGAGCAAGCTGCTTGGTGCGCTACACTGTCAACTGGGCGGGTGACCCGACCAGTGGGGAACCCGAACAGTACGCGCATCCGCTTTTTAAGGGGGTTTGGGGGATTAAAAATCTACGCATCAACTCAAACGGACTTGTGTATACACGGTAGCTTAAAAAGGGGGACTTTGAAAGCCCCCTTTTTAAGGGGGTTGGGGGATTAAAGATCCACGCATCAACTCAAATAGTAGTAATTTGTGGGGTGATTTTGGGCTTGATAGATCTAGTGGGTAAAAAGTTCTACCGCCTGATGTATTTGTATGGATAGTAGATTAGCTAACTCTGCGCTAATGTTTTCGGATGCACTGACTAGTATTGCTGCGGAACGTCAGACAATCGAGCAACTGCTGGCGATCGGCACAGCACTATCCGATTGTCTTAATTTAACAGAACTGCTCGACTTAATCTTAACTAAAAGTCGGGAAATTACCTGTAGTGATGCGGGTAGTGTGTATTTGGTCGATCGCAGTCAGAGCGAACCCAAATTGATCTTTCAAGCGGCGCAGAATGACTCTCTTCCCGATCTATCCTTTCAAGTTACTAGTATTCCCCTCGATTTGGCGAGTTTGGCTGGATACGTGGCAGCTACGGGCGAAAGTCTGAATATTGCCGATGCTTACGCGCTACCGAGTGATGTTCCGTACCAATTCGATCGACATTTCGATCTAGAGTTTGCTTACCGCACTGTTTCTGTCTTAGTATTACCAATGCAAAATCGCGAGGGTGATACGATTGGAGTACTGCAATTGATCGATCGTAAGCTCAAAGGGGATCTTCAGATTACGCCGGAAAATGCTCTATCGATCACCCAAGCTTATTCTGACTGGGAACAGCAAATTATCCGCTCCCTCGCTTCTCAAGCGGCGATTTCGATCGAGCGCAATCATCTTTTAGCGAACATCGAATCACTATTTGATGGCTTCATTACTGCTTCAGTTCAGGTGATCGAAAGCCGCGACTCTACTACGGCTGGACATTCAGAGCGCGTTGCCAGATTGAGCGTACGGCTGAGTCAGGAAGTCAATAGCGTCGAGACTGGCATCCTGCAATCGATCCAATTTAGCGATCGTCAACTCCAAGAAATCCGCTATGCTGCTCTCCTGCACGACTTTGGCAAAATCAGCGTGCCAGAATCGATCGTTCAAAAAAGTCATAAACTTTACCCCCACCAACTCGCTGAACTCAGTCACCGCTTTAATCTTCTCCGGCGGACGTGGGAACTGCAATCTGCCGAACAGAAAGTTAGCTATCTACTCAATCCGCCGCTGCTGGGAAATCACACTCATGAACATCAAGTTGGAGATCCTTGTATTCAGTGCAATTATCTAACTCAACTGGATCAAGATTTAGCAGACAGACTTGATCGATTACAATCTTATTGGCAATTATTAAACCAACTCAATCAACCTAATGTTGTCTTGACATCACAATTTGCCGAAACATTAGATGTTATTGTTGCCGATCTACATCAATTAGCCACATACACCTACCGAGATCTCGACGATCGCATTCAACCATTACTTACATTAGAAGAGATCGAACAATTACTAATTCCGAGAGGCTCCCTAACGGCTGCCGAACGCTTAATTGTCGAGTCTCATGTTAGCCATACTTATGACTTTCTGCGTAAAATTCCCTGGACAAAAGATCTCCAAGCTGTCCCAAAAATCGCCCGTTCCCACCATGAAAAATTAGATGGTAGTGGCTATCCCCAGGGGCTAACTGTAACTGAAATTCCGATTCAATCCCAGATCATGACGATCGCTGACATCTATGATGCGCTCACGGCTAGCGATCGACCATACAAAGCAAAATTATCACTCGATCGATCTCTAGCCATCTTACGCCAAGAAGCTAGCGCAGGTAAGATTGATGGTAATTTATTAGCCTTGTTTGAACAGCGTCAAGTTTACACGGTGTTAGTGGGCAGTTAAAAAGGATTAATTTAATTCTTGCGCCTTTTAGTAAAATTATGTCAACTAGAGTAGCTCAGATCGATCGCAAGGCGATCAAAACCGACTATCATGTGTAGCGGTTATGGATACAGTCCGAACCTCACACAAAAGTCAGGGAGCTATTTCAGGTAAATCATGGGACTAGTTATCGCCACTGTCAATATGAAAGGAGGTGTCGGTAAAACCACCCTCACTGTCAATCTCGCTGCTTGTCTGGCTAAGTTACACGGAAAGCGCGTTTTGGTTGTCGATCTCGATACCCAGATCAGTGCTACTTTGAGCCTAATTACACCTCAAGATTTTGCCAAAATTCGGCGTGAGAAAAAGACAATTAGTTACTCGATCGCTAAAGTTCTCAAGCCGAGTAGTCGCTACAAGTTCGACACAACAGATCTAATTACTCATGATGTGTGTTGGGTCAAAGGATTGGATTTATTGGCTGGAGATATTGATATCTATGATGAGTTTCTAGTATCTGAAAAACTTCATGAAGAGGCTGTCAACAGTCCAGACACAGACTTCATTGATGTCTGGAATGGATTTGAAGGATCTTTAGTCAAAGATATTCTCGCTCCAGTGATCGACCAATATGATTTTATTATTCTCGATTGCGCTCCTGGTTACAATCTCCTGACGAGAAGTGGGATTATGGCTAGTCATTTTTATATTATGCCCGCCCGTCCTGAACCGCTATCTTTAGTTGGGATGCAACTGTTAGAACGCCGGATCGCTAAACTACGGGAGACTCATGAAGGTGATAAAAATTGCTTGGAAAGTAGCCTATTAGGGATTGTTTTTATCTTATCTGGTAGTAGTTTATTTGCGCGTTATTACGATCAGGTGATGCAGCGAGTTACTCAAGACTTTGATGATAGTAAAATCTTTCAAACGCGAATCCCGATGGATGTAAATGTTGCTAAAGCGATCGATAGCTTTCAGCCTGTGTCGATCGAAAATCCTGGTACTTCTGGTTCTAAAGCTTTTGCGAAGCTAAGTCAGGAGCTATTGGGGAAGGTGCAGCAGCTAGCAGGGGATTAGGCTGGAGGTTATTTGCTAACTAAGTCAGGAAGGGATTATCATAGTATTGGGCATAAAATATTATTCTAAATAAACTTATGGATATCCTTACCTTAGGCTGGGTCTCGCTCTTAGTACTCTTTACCTGGTCGATTTCGATGGTGGTTTGGGGTCGTAACGGCTTCTAGATCGACTGCTGCGATCCAACTTATTTCGCAATTCTACAAGTCCGGCAGAAATGTTGGGCTTTGTAGTTTGTGTGCATATAGTATCTTTTTAGTCAATCCCTAAAATCTGAATTTTTGTGAAGGCGATCGCGAGGATATCGAAGATGTGGTTTAAATTAGGTTGAGGATCTGCAAGGAACTCCTACTCAGAATCCATATTTTTAAATCTAAACTTTATGATCACTGGCGATTTATCTAGCCCAGAAATGAATCGAAACTATAGCCACACCAAGTCTATTCCTAAACTAAAATTACCCACAATGATCCGGTTGGGATTGTTTCAGATGGGGTTGGGGATGATGTCGGTGATGGTGCTGGGGTTGCTCAATCGATTGATGATTGAGGAGTTATCAATCCCCAGCGCGATCGTCAGTGCGATGATTTCACTCACGCTATTTGTAGCTCCAGTTAGAATTATCTTTGGTCAACTATCGGATACTAAACCACTATTGGGACACTACCGAACGGGTTATGTCTGGAT
>JANNDQ010000142.1:0-2208 GCA_031387965.1 Chamaesiphon sp. OTE_75_metabat_567 | reverse complement strand
GTAGATATCCTAGATCTGTGGCGGGCTGATGAGTGGTAGATATAGTCAGAAGCATAGCAGGTAATTCGTTTAAGATAGAATCATGGATCTGGTGGCATTGGCTTTCTCCAAGTCTATGAGCATAATTACATTCTCTGTGTCTGAAAGATCTACAAATCTTCCTCGATCGTCAAACTGCAAAAATGGATTTCACACGGCTGAGGATTATTTGTGTAACCTGCTCGATCGAGAGCGAGAACAGCTTGAAGAAATGTTAATTGAAGGACTCGAAAGTGGCGAGCCAGTCGAGGTTCCAGATAGCTGATGGGAACAGAAACGCGCCAAATTGATTAACTCATGAGCTTACGTCTTCAGATCTCATCTCTTGCTAGCCAAGATTTTGATGAAATCTATGCTGTAATCCTTGTCAGAAGAGACTTTTAGCCCAATTGTAGATTTAGATGGAAATGCTCTTTCGCAAGGGTTTAAAAAAAGGTCTCAAAGGGTTTCTATAACAGCCTTTCTAGTCGTTTCCGCATGGCTTCGAGATCGATGCTATCATCGCCGGGTTTATCATCAGATCGAGATTGTTTGCGTCCTTCTGGTTGCCAATCTGTTTCTTCCAAATTTTGAGAAGGTGGAGTCACCAACATTTCGGCTGTCACCAGGATGCAGTCATAATCGGAGTCTTGACAAAACTCTTCGATTTCTTCGGGATCGATCCCTTCTACCGTGGGTTTAGGGAAGTCTTCTGCTTCTAATTGATCGGCATAACGCAGGGCATCATCCTCTTGTGCAAACATTAGGATCACATTTCGATCGCCAACTTGAGTCGAATAAATCCCCTCATTATCAGTTCGCGCATTAAATAATAAGACAAAGACACTCATGGAATTTGTTGTTCGTTATTTGTTACTCAATCTAGCAAATATTTACTAGATTGCTCTTCCATAATAAGCTGGAATGGGGTGCTGGGGATCGCTTTTGTTATTTAACCATGCCCAGAGTTGGTCGCCGATCGAGAAATGCCACCATTCATCAGGGTGACGATGAAATCCAGCATAAGTCATAACTTGACATAAAAGTTGGCGATTATGGTGGTATTTTCGCGCGACAGGATCTTCAGATTTAGCAAAATATTCTGGTAACGATCGATCGGACATTTCATCGATCGGCGAACCCATTTCGATCGGTTTACCATGCTTGTCTACTATGGTAATATCGATCGCGGCACCCGTACTATGGGGTGGTGGTGTCTCTAGATCGAAACTCGGAATTGCCCAAATTTTATACACATCCTGAAAAATTTTCTCTGTCTCTAGAGCTGAAAGTTTGTCTAAATCTAAGTTGCGATCGGCTACTACCTGCCTGAAAGTATAATCTACCATATACTGCTGCACCTCCACCGGACGATAAGCATCAAAAATCTGAATCTGCCAATCTGGGTGTAGTTGCTGCAATCGCTCTTGCGCCTGAATTACGCGATCGAGTACCCCCTGGCGGAGATAATAAGGTGATTTACCCTCGTAATCCGCGCCACATTTCATATAGAAGAAAGCGCGCAGTGCCTGCCGTTTATCCGGCGGCAAATTGAACTGGCCAAGCCGGAAATTGTGGTGTTTGTCGGCAGCGTTTCAGCCAAAACCATGCTCGGCAGCAAAGCGGGCATTATGCAATTGCGCGGCAATTGGACAGAATTTAGTTTGCCTGAGCTTGGAACGGTGCCGGCGCTGCCGACATTGCACCCGGCCTATTTGTTGCGTAACCCGGCGCATAAGCGCTTGGCTTGGGCAGATTGGCTGTCGCTGAAAATGCGGCTCAAAAACAAATAGGGCTACGCCCAAAACCGTCGCAACATGAATATCGGGCTGGAAAGCGAAAGAGCAGCTTAGCTCTGAAAGGCTTGCCGACTCATGCTAGCTCCCATCCGCGCCGTTACCCCGCTTTTGCTGTCAGCCTTTTTTATGGTGGCAGGGATAAGCCTTGGAAATTTGCTTGTGCCATTACGGGCCAATGCGGAAGGCTGGTCGCCTGCCACAATAGGTCTCATCGGCACCGCCTATGCTTCAGCATTTACAATCGGGTGCATTTTTGCGCCGCGGTTGATTATGCGGCTTGGCGTGATTCGCACATTGGTTGCCATGCTTGGGTTGCTTGGTGTGTCACTGGTATTGATCGCTGTGTTTGTGCACCCTTGGTCTTGGGCGCTTTTTCGCGCCGTGACCGGTT
>JANNDQ010000114.1:0-5601 GCA_031387965.1 Chamaesiphon sp. OTE_75_metabat_567 | reverse complement strand
CTAAAGCTAAAGCGATGGCACAAATGGAACCTGAACTCGCAAAAATCGATGCGATGATGCAAGAGCTGCATGATCGTCATGCTGCGTTACTGGCGAGTAACTAAATTTATGAAATCTCAAGACACTTCTTTAGTTGTAATTGATCCGGCGGCAACTGATGCGTTGCTAAAGTTGGTGACTGAGCAGATCGATCTCGATACTTTTGATGCTGATGATTCAGTTCTGCTGCAACAGCTAGTTGAATGTTTAGGCGATCCGCGTGGTTTAGTCCGGCTGCGGGTTGCCCAAACCCTGGGTGATATCGGGGGAGCCGCTACACCACTACTAGTATCAGCACTCTTACACCATGTTAATCCAGTTGTGCGTCGGGCTGCGGGTAAAACTTTGGCGCTGATTATGGATGCTCATACCGTACCTGACTTGTTACACGCCTTACTCCATGATGAAGACACCGTTGTTCGAGGTTCGGCTGTCGGTGCATTGGCAAAAATGGGTGAAGCCTCGGTGCCTGCATTACTAAGTATTTTGGCTGATCCAATCCGATCGGAAAGCACCAAGGGACATGCTGCTTGGGCGCTAGGTTTTATTGGGGCTGAAGCTGCACCCTTCCTAGAAAGTGCGATTAGAGCGGATTCGATCGATGTTCGCTGTGCCGCTGTGGGTGCGATCGCCAATTTAGCCCAACAAGGCGATGAACGGGCGCTGCAACTATTGATTGCGACGCTGAGGGATGTCGATCCGAATGTGCGATCGGAAGCAGCATCGGCAATCGGTAAAATGGCTTACCTACCTGCATTACCAGATCTAATTACCGCCCTCGCCGATCCCGATGGTGAAGTGCGGCGGACAGCAGCTGTATCACTGGGTAAATTGGGAGATCGATCGGCGATTCCGGCGCTGGAAGTTCTGCTCAATGATAATTTAGAACCAGTCAGGATTTTAGCTAAATTAGCGATCGCTAAAATCGAAAATCTGTAGGCAGGCTTTAGATTTTAGGCTTTAGACCTTAGGTTTTGACAATCTACAACAACAAACTCCCGCTCCTAAAAATAAACTATGAAATCTCAATGGGAGTGCGTCCTGGAAAATCTCGGTGAATGGGTTGGATCTTTTACCACCGTAACAGCTCAAGGGGAATTAATCGAAGATATTCCTAGCATCATCAAGCTCACAAGTGTCCGAGACAACCAAGCGATTCATCTCGTCTTGAACCGCTTTTATCCCCTACCGAATAGTACTGAACGATATGCAAAAGAGATAGTTTGGGACTTTAATACACCCCCAGGAATTGGGGCGATCTATTTTGATACAGGTGCTTTTAGTTCTGGAGCTTGGGCGGTAACTGCGGGTGTAAAAACGATCGCTGAATTCTCGCTCCGAGCTGGAGATCGGCGCTTTCGGATGATTCAGACATTTGATATTAACCAACGACTAGATCGAGTTACTTTCGTTAGAGAGCAACAGCAGGACACAACTGCACCGGAACGTCCGCAGTTGCGGATTGCCGATCTATTAGGCAATTGGAGCAGTACCATGACGACATTTGCGGCTGATGCTCAAGTGCCCATAATTACCACTACTGAATCAACATTTACAGCTAGCAATTCGGGTTATCAGTTAGTTGAAAATGGCGAGTTATTAGATTCGATCGCGATTGGTAATCCCGCCACAGCCAGAATACTACAATTTTCACGATCTGGGCAAGATTACGAAATGCTCTTATTGCCTGACGGTGGTTATACGACTACTCCTCGTGAAATTCGGCTAGGGCATCCCTTCGATCTGGAAATTGGTTGGTTACATCAAACCGGACAAAGGCAGCGGTTGGTTCGTCGATATGACAGTGCTGGAAAATGGGCTAGTACGAGTTTTATGGTTGATTCGCTCACGGAGATTTAACTTCATCCACCTCACACAAATAATTTTATTAACTCTCAACTGACTAAAATGTCTACTCGCATTAGTATTATCGGCTGCGGCATTATTGGCGCGACAATTGCTTACGAACTCAGTCAGTCCCATCTGTACCAAATTGATGTCTACGATGCTCAGCAGCCCGCTCAAGCAGCAACTGGAGCAGCACTAGGGGTCTTAATGGGTATTATCAGTCAGAAAGTAAAAGGACGGGCGTGGAACTTACGCCGAGATAGTATTCGTCGCTATCAAAGTCTGATTCCCGAACTCGAACAAGCCACTGGATTAAAGATTCCCTATAATCAAGGCATTGTCAAAATATTGCCAGCTGAGGAAGATCTAGGTAAATGGGAGCAATTAGCTAGTACCCGCACAGAGCAGGAGTGGCAATTAGAATTATGGAATCGACGCAAAATCACTGAACAACTGCCCCAAATTAATCGCCAATTTACAGGTAAAGCTGTCTACTCACCTCAAGATTTGCAAGTAGATCCAGTCGCCTTAACACATGCTCTTGTAGCTGCGGCAAAGCTCAATGGTGCAAATTTTCATTTCGATCGATCGATCGACTCGATCGCGGCAGACAGCCCCCACAGCTGCGATATTTCTACACCCGATCTACCAACCATAACTAGTGACTGGGTAGTCGTTACCGCTGGTTTGGGTGCTACTAATTTATTATCCCCACACGCCTCGATCGATATTCAACCCGTTTTGGGACAAGCCTATCAAATCCGCTTACCGAAACCATTGGGGAATCCCGATTTTCAACCAGTAATCATTAGTGATGACGTGAATATTGTCCCTTGTGGTGGAAGTGAATATTGGGTGGGCGCAACAGTGGAATTTCCCGTTGATGGTGCTGTTACTGCCCAGCCAGAATATCTAGCAGAAATCACCAAAATCGCGATCGATATTTGCCCCCAATTAGCCCAGGGAGAAATTCTCCGCACCTGGCAAGGATTGCGCCCCCGCCCCAATCATCGTCCAGCTCCGGTGATCGATCGAGTCGGCACCAATCAACGAATATTAGTCGCCACCGGACACTATCGGAATGGTATTTTACTTGCTCCGGCAACGGCGCGAATTGTTGGTGAGATGTTGTACTGAAGGTTGACGGGTGATTTGGGGAATTCTGCCAGCCAGTCCAGTCATCAATCTCAGTGCGAGGTATTTGAGAACGGGGACTCGATCGAGCACGAATAATCCAATTCGGCGGATAATGACGATCGGGAGAATCTGATTTGAGAACATTCGATCAAGCAGATCGGTAAAAGCGAGAATTACCCAGTTCTCCGGCTTGCGCCACTTTGCATAGCGATTTAGCACCGATTTACTGCCGATATCTTCACCTGCGGTATGGGCAGTGATTAGTACCTCTGCCAGCGCAACAGCGTCCCGAATCCCTAGATTCATCCCTTGTCCAGCCACCGGATGACAACAGTGTGCTGCATCGCCAATTAATGCCAGTCGGGGGGCGATATATTGGTTGCTCTGCATCAATTTGACTGGAAATAACCATCGTTGGCTATCTAGTTCTAGTTTTCCTAATACCCCCCCCGTGCAGCGTTCTAACTCTGTCAGAAACTCAATATCTGGTAAATCGCGCAGTTCTTCTGCTTGTTGATGCGGCATTGTCCAGACAACCTGACAGCGGCCATCAGCTAATGGCAACACGCCGATCGGTCCAGCATACCAGAATCTTTCGTAAGCGACGTTATTGTGTGGTTTTTCCGGTTTAATTGTGGCGGTAACACAAGATTGCCAGTAGTTAAAGCCCGTTGTAGCGATTCCGGCTCGATCTCGCAGCGCAGATTTGGCACCATCAGCCGCGATGACCAGACTAGCGCGAATTTTTGTTGGCGCGTCGGTATCTGGCAGTTGAATACTAATGGTTGCATCATGCTCACCATAATCAACATCGATTACCTGAGCTGGACACATCAAGGTGATGTTTTTAGCTACTTCTAACTTCGATTGCAAGGCAGTGAGCAAGACTTGATGAGTGACTCCATAACCTAATGCAGTCGTACCCAAGGTTTTGGGATCTAGTTTGACGACACCAGGATGATCGCCATCAGAAATCTGAATTTGGCTAAACTGCGTCACCTGCGGTAGTACTCGATCCCAGATACCCAGTTGCTCGAAAATCTGACCGGAGAGTAGGGCAATTGCATAGGCTCTATTTTTAGCTACCGATACTGATTCCACCTGTGACTCAATCATCACTACCCGCAGTCCTGAGTTTTGGAGCGCGACTGCTAGGGTATTCCCAATAATCCCCCCACCAACGATCGCCAGATCATAGTCTAGCTGGGGCGATCCCGATCCGATCTTTTCACCATTGGCACTTAAAAATAGGCTCTGTGCTGGAGCAGTCTCTACTGGAAGGGGAAGAATGTCGAGAGGTGGCATGGAGACTAGACTGTGGGCTGTAGGTTTAAGACAAAGCTTTAATTCTTTTCATTCTAACAATTTTATTCCATAAATCGAGGTAGGATCTGCACCTAGCTGCGATCGACGCAGATAGTCTCAAACACAACCAAAATCCCAGAACAGAGGGTCAGCACCCCGCAATGAATTGACGGGGCTTCAATGCTCCTAATTTCATTTAGCTGACCAGAATAAGGCTCTAGAAGCCTACGTTATTTGGGTCATGGTACCTACGAATGCTTTCCAGTTTGTAGCTCTACCGTTAGTAGTTAAACAGTCTTACGAGGGGTAATGCAGTGCTACTAACTTAACAAGCCCAAATAACATTTTCGAGGAAAACATTACCCGCAAGGAGGGACATTTTGTCCAATTTCGCACTCGTTCTCAATTCAAACAAACAACCATTAGATCCCATCCATCCAAGTACCGCCAGACGGTTGCTCAAGGCTGGGAAAGCTGCTGTTTATCGTCTCTATCCGTTCGCGATTATCTACAAGCAGGAGGTCAACCAAACGCCAACTCCGATTGAAATTAAACTAGATCCAGGGAGTAAAATAACGGGCATTGCACTAATTAAAAATGACCAAGTTATTTGGGCTGCCGAACTAACTCATCGCGGTCGGAATATTCAAGCAAGCCTTGAATCCAGAAGTGCGATTCGGCGCAACCGCAGAAACCGTAAAACTCGGTATCGTCCGGCAAGATTTCTTAATCGTGCTAGACCAAAAGGCTGGTTGGCTCCTAGCCTCCAGCATCGAGTCGATACGACTCTAACTTGGGATAATAGTGCGATTCGTTGTAGCTGAATCACGGTACCCAGTCCGTAAATAACACTACCAGCCTGGTATCCAGACATGATACACATAAGGGCTGAACTGTCCGAGAAATGAAGGTGTAAGCCCTTCCTCTCAAACTCAGAGATGACTCTCTATCTGCCCACACCGAACAGACTCGGAATTCTGTAGAGTGAAGCTGGGAACAGGGCTGAATCAGACCAGAATTGCACTGGACACTGTGGCTAATGAGGAGTTCCCATGATGAAACAGAGCCTAGAAAAGCAACCTACCAAGAGGCAGATGCAATCCTAAGTCTGACCTTGCCAGAGATTAGTATCCCGCCGCGTATTGTTAAGACAACGGCATGAGTAAGGGGTTCTGGCGGTTGAATTGGCTACATCTAACGGAACAATCAATCTCTCGGATGGAACGAATAAAAACGTAGTTGAGGTCTACAGGTGGTCGCACATGTGGTAAT
>JANNDQ010000112.1:0-4361 GCA_031387965.1 Chamaesiphon sp. OTE_75_metabat_567 | reverse complement strand
ATTGTTTCTAATTGGCGTAAGGCACTGATGCCGATCGTTTTATCGGTAGTTTTACTAGTCTCAGCTTGTTCGAGCAAAGAACCATCTAAATACGCCGCAGCTCAAAAAGAGACCACAGGCAGAAATGCCCCCGTAGCAGTCGCTAAGAATGCTGAAGCTGGTGGTGACTTTAATAAATTCTTCCCTCAAGGTGATGCTGGTTTTGCCCGTGTATTCTCCCAAGAGAAGAAAGGCTTTGCTGAAGCAAAACTAAATAAAGGTGGTAAAAACGTTGCCGTAATTTCGATCAGTGACACAATTAGTTTGCCTGCTGCTGCGAAAAAATACGAAAAGAGTACCAGCAAAATTGGTAGCTATCCACTACTAGATGAACCAGTGCTCAAAAGCACCGGAGTATTGGTTAATAACCGTTACCAAGTTAAAGTAGCTTCTCGCGATCCTTCTTTTACTGGAACCGATCGAGCAGCTTGGTTAAAGAAGTTTAACCTGGATGGACTATCCAAACTCAAGTAATTTAGCGATTGTAATTATCTTCAGGAGTTATCTGTGAGCAAAGCAATTTTTGAACTAGTAGACGAGTTGCCCACTGGGGGCTTAACCGTCATGTCATTGAACGCCCTTGATTTTGTAATCCCTGGACAATGGCAAAATATCGTCGGATTTGACAAGACGATTACAGCCGTAACTGGTACCGACGACCCCGAATATCTCCAGGCGATCGGTGAACGTGCCGTCGCTCTGTACAATGACAAAGGCGAAGGCTATCAAACTGCCATGTGGCTCTACAACACTGTAGATTCCGGTTCGCGGCTGCTCGGTGCCGCAGCAATGGCAAATAAAGTCGGCGAAAAGTTTGCCATGCTCGGCTTTTTGGGAAATATTACGCCCAAAGCTGAAACAGCTCAAACGATCGATCTCAGCGTCAAATTAGTAGCTGAAATCGTTGCTTACTGCCAAATCAATGGCATCCCTGGTGATAGCGTCGGCGACTTCTTGGCTGGTTTAGCTGATTACGGTGGCGAATCACTGATGCGGATGACAGCATTAATATGTTTCGATGGTTTGATCCCCCTAGGACCAGATTTTATCGGCATGGTGATGGACAAAATGGGCGGGATGAGTCCTGGAGAGTTAGAAGGTAATCAAACTTTTAAAGGCATCAAAGATCAGATTCCTGGCGGCGATACGGGTGGACAATTGGGCTTCATCACCCAGAGTTTCGGCTCTGTCAGCGGTTGGATGAGTGATTTTGTCTCTAGTCGCGGGTTATCACCAGAAATGATCGTCGGTAATCTCCGCAATTTCGTCGATGTCAGCGACGATAAGCTCGATTATCTTGGTGCGTTCCTCGATGTGAGTACCAATTATTATGTTCACACTGGTACTCAGACGTTGGCTCGACGCTTGATCGAACGTGCGGCTGCGGAAATGTAGATCGATTCGCTACGGAGATTTTTAATCCCCTAAACCCCCTTAACAAGGGGGTTTTCGCTTTTATCCAAAACTTTAGCACTAATATAACTTTATGATGGCAATTCAACTCTAAACATACTTTCGAGGAGAATTTGAGGCAAGATCTTGATGGCGATCGATCGGCTACAGCAATCTAAACTTTTGAGGAGAACTCTAACCATGCCAGCCCGTGACCATTATCATGAAGTAGTACGCATTGCCCTGCAAAAAGATGGATGGACGATTACCCACGATCCTTACCGCCTCAAACTTGCCCGCAAAAAGAACCTGTATATCGACTTAGGAGCAGAACAACTCATTGGAGCCGAAAAAGATATTCAGAAAATTGCCGTTGAAATTAAGAGCTTTCGCAGTCCTTCAGAAATGAAAGATCTCGAAGAAGCCCTTGGTCAATTTGTGTTGTACGATCGACTTCTTAACCGTCATGAACCTGACCGAAAGCTATATTTAGCAGTCCCTGAAGATGTGAGAGAGTCAATATTTGAAGAAGAAGCTGGACAAGTTTTAATAGAAGAAAAAATAATTCGCGCTTGGTGCGCTTCCATGGTCGGGAGACCCGACCGGAGCGCATCCGCCTGTTCACTTTTGATTTTAATCACCAAGAGGTAGTCAAATGGATAACTTAATCACTGAAAAGCTCCAACAAGCCAGCATCAAAGTCCTGCGAGATTATTATGAATTTCTAGGAGACGACCCTGAAAGCGAACTGCAATTAGTCATCGATGAAAAAAATCATCACTACTTACTTCTCGTAGCTGGTTGGCACAAAAATCAAAGAATTTATGGTAGCTTAATTCACCTCGACATTATCCAAAACAAAATCTGGATTCAACAAGACGGTACTGAAATTGGTATTGCTAACGAGCTAGTAGCTCTGGGTATCTCGCCCCAGCAAATCGTCCTCGCTTTCAAAACATTAGAACGCCGCAAAATTACCGATTTTGCCATCTCTTAAACCCAATCTGATCTTGGTGACGATCGATCATCTAATCTTCGACAGTAGTAGATACTTTTTGAACAGTTGTCGTAACTATCGGCGGCATATCTTCTGTTGAACTATCATCTTTAAAAGCAACTCCTGTTAATTGACTCCAAATATAATCACGCTGATTAATTAATAGAATACTGACGATCGTCAGCGAAACTCCACACCATTGGAGTAAATCGAGCGTTTCGCCCAAAAATAAACTGCCAAATAATAGGGCGAAAACCGGAGTCAAAAAAGTTAAAGAACTCAGACTAGTCAAATTGCCTTTGGCAGCAAAGTAGAAAAATAAACCATAGGCGATCGCACTACCAAATATAGTGGAGTAGATAATCGCAAGCCAATCAGATCCAGTGACCGCTGTCCATTGATTTGACTCTAAATAAAATGAACCAATTGCCAGTGGTATCCCGCCGATAATCATGTGCCAGCCCGTCGCAATCACTGGATCGACATGTTTGGTGATAAACGGAATTAAGATGGTGCCTACACATTGAGAGAGCCGCTAGGAGCATCAACCATTCACCCCGATTTAACAATCCAGTCAGGTTAAATTCGCTGGTGAATGGACTAGCTATAAACTGACTCAACCATTCAACTGGTAATCCAATACAGCTAATCCCCAGCACCCCCAAGATCAACCCACAAATTCCAATCGCGCCAATTTGCTCTTTAAATAACCACGCAGAAAGTACTGCCACAGCCAAAGGCTGGGAATCAATCATCACCGAACCTAATCCTGCTGTCGTGCGGACTAATCCAGCCGCCAAAAATCCTTGAAATAATGTCCCATCGACGATCGCAAATAGCCCAATCCACGCCCACGCTCTCCAGCTCTGGGGTTGAGGGCGGTTTAAGATTGCCGCCACGATGAGTACCACCATACCAGCAGGAATCAGCCGAATACTCGCCATGAAAAAAGGCGTAGTGTAGGGCATCACTCCTTTCATCGCTACCATCGCTGTCCCCCACAGGAAAAAGGGCATCACCAGCAAGATCGGTGTTAAGCTAAATGAGAATGAGGACTGTTTTGGCTGCATGAATACTTAATTTTCGGCTCTTAGACAGATTGTATATTTTCCTTACAAACTCTGCTAGTTATTTAGGCTTTAGGCTTTAGGCTTTAGGCAAGCTATCTTCGCTCCCACCTCCCAACTCCAAACCCTCCTATGATCTGGCCATTTAATCAGAAAGCTACGAAACAAATTGCGCGAATTGAGATTGCTGGAGCAATTGGGAGTGGTACTCGAAAAGCAGTGCTGAAGGCACTTCAGGAAGTTGAGGATCGCAAATATCCAGCCTTGTTATTGAGAATTGATAGTCCCGGTGGTACTGTTGGCGATTCTTATGAGATTTATCGGGCACTGCAACGGCTGCAACCTAAGGTCAAGATCGTCGCTAGTTATGGGAATATTTCGGCTTCAGGCGGCGTGTATATTGGGATGGGTGCGCCGTACATTATGGCGAATCCTGGCACCCTCACGGGCAGTATTGGGGTGATCTTGCGCGGCAATAATCTGGAGAAATTACTCGATCGAGTTGGTGTATCATTTCAGGTAATTAAATCTGGACCATATAAAGATATCTTGGCATTCGATCGAGAATTAACACCACCAGAGGAACAAATTCTCCAAAGTTTGATCGACAATACCTATGAGCAATTTGTAAACACAGTTGCCGAATCACGTCATCTCGATCCTGAAACTGTCAAAACCTTTGCCGATGGGCGGATTTTCACGGGCGAACAAGCGGTCGAGTTTGGGGTGGTCGATCGACTGGGATCGGAAGAGGATGCTAGACTGTGGCTGGCGGAACTAGCCGGATTAGATCCACTCAAAGCTAAACTTCAGACGATCGAAGAACGTAAACCAATCTTGACTAGAAACCTGGCTTTGTAATATTC
>JANNDQ010000099.1:0-12493 GCA_031387965.1 Chamaesiphon sp. OTE_75_metabat_567 | reverse complement strand
GAAGAAACCCTCACCCAGTGCGAAGCGGCGGGGATAGAGTTCGCCAAGGTACTAAGTAAAGCCAAGAAAGTCCGCGCCCCCAGACAGATTGGGGTGGATGGACAAACCGATCGCACTGGACAAGCGATCGGGCGGGTAACTGGCTCTCTGTGCGTGATTACAGCTAATAATGGTGGTCAACCCGTCGGATTACTTTCTTCGCGGGTATCTCAAGCGGGATTCACACCGCCAGCGATTACAATTGCGGTTGCGAAGGATAAGGATTTGGAATGTCTCGCCCAGCCTGGTGAGAAATTTGTGGTGAATATGCTCAAGGAAGGCAGAAATCTGCGGAGTCACTTTCTTCAGCCAGCGGTGATGGGTACAGATCGATTTGCCGGACTTGAAACGACAGTTGCGGAGAATGGTTGTATCATCCTGACAGATGCTCTTTCATACATTGAATGCACTGTCAAAAATCGGATGGATTGTGGCGATCGCTGGTTGCTGTATGCTGTAGTAAATGATGGCAAAGTCTTGGAGGCAAGTAGTGTGACGGCGATTGATCGCCGTAAATCTGGCAATCAATATTAATAGTTACTTACTATCCACCACTAAATTGAATACACGTCAACGATCGATTGTTGGGTAATACAGCGCCAATGACACTCAAATAAGTCTGGATGCTGTACGCCAAGGCTGGCTAGAGCGGGAGTCGCTGGAAAGGGGAATATTCGATCGAATACTATCTCTAAATCTGTCTTGCTAAATTGGATCAGATAAGTCGCGGATGGGGCAACAAGCTGGGTGAGTAATTGGTAGCCAAACTGATAGAGTGGTTGACGATCGATATCATCGAGATGAATGGGTTGCTGGTAATTGTCTGGCTCAATTAATCCGATCGCTTCTCCATAAATTGGGCCTCTTACCGTCCAAATTATCGGCAGCCAGAGGTTTCCGCCATCGCCCACTTTCACCCCTGTTGTCGTGGCGGCTAAGTGCCTTAGCTGGTCTATCTCTTGACACGATCGACCGATTGATTGCCCCCAGAATTGGAAAGTGGGAGGTAGATCCAGTGTCAACGGACAATAAGTCGCCTGAGGATCGGCAACTGCTGGCAACTCAGCTATGGTTGTAAACTGAACTGAACTAACAATCTTGCCGATCGATCCGAGCATCGCTACACCTAGTTTCTGACTCTCTGGCGTATCATCCAAAATCACCACGATTTTAGACATGGCTGAGGACAGTCAATGGTTGTGGCGACTGTTGTTGGCGGAGCGTCTCCTCTGGAGAATTGATGTTGGGTAAGTCTAGTTGAAACTCTGGGGCAGCAGGTTGGAGATTTAAGCCTCTAGCTGCCAGCCTGTCGGTTACGGCTACCAAGTTAGCTTGAAGTTGGCGATTTTCACTTTGGAGTGACATGATTTTGTTCTTGATTGGTGCCAAGCGTTCGGCAAATTTACGAGTGTATACCTTGGGCAGTTCGCGAATTACTTGTTCTAACATTTGACCACGTTCGTTCAGTTCGCGGATAGTTTGGCGCAACTGCTGGATCTCCACATCACGACGCTGGAGTTGTCCCTGATAAAACTGCACTTGTTGTTCGACTCCGTGGAGTTGCTCTCGTAGCAATCTCACTTCAGCTCGATAGTCTCCAGCTACTTCTGGTCTGGGTGCATAAGCAGTGTTATCCTTGACTAGCCGAAATAGTTCCTGAGAGAGCTGCTGAACTAGTTTGTCCCGAATACTCAGTTCTTCACGGAACCTAGTAACTTCGGCTTTGAGGGTTGAGATATTGGTAGGTTGAGTTTGGTTCACGGGGTATCACCACAGTAGTTTAAGTTGACGGCTACTCAAGCTCTTGCGCTCTAGAATAGTCGATCGTGGGGAAAACGTCCAGCCCCACAGAGTTGGAGCCAAAATCAAAAAAGTTAGGATTGCTCCCAACCATTTTTGGTGATGGAAATATCCTGACTGTATCAGTTTGTTTGAGTTGTGGCAACCGTTGAGCGAGTGCTGGGTGAACTAAATTGTTACCGGTGAAAATTTTACAACCCCGACTAAAATAAGAAATAACGCTGTGCCATCGGTAACACAGTCGCCGGTTCACAGGTAAGTAGCTCTCCATCCGCTCTCACCTCATAAGTTTCAGGATTGACTTCCATGCGCGGCAGTGCGTCATTTAATTTCATGTCCCGCTTGCTGACATTCCGAGTACCTGATACAGACAAAGCTTGTTTCTGTAACTGTAATTGTTGGGGAATCCCACGTTCCATCGCCACTTGAGAAATAAATGTAAAAGCGGTATTAGTTCTTGCGCCAGCATAGCTACCAAACATGGGACGCATCTGGACTGGTTGCGGTGTGGGAATACTGGCATTTGCATCGCCCATCTGTGCCCAGGCAATCATCCCACCTTTGATTACTGTCTCTGGCTTAATTCCAAAAAAAGCAGGTTTCCACAAGCACAAGTCAGCAATTTTCCCAGACTCGATCGATCCGACATAGTTAGAGATACCATGTGTGATTGCGGGATTAATTGTATATTTGGCAATGTAGCGCTTTGCCCGTAAATTATCCGCAGGTTGTTGATCATTTGGTAAACTTCCTCGTTGGACTTTCATTTTATGGGCGGTTTGCCACGTCCGAATAATTGTCTCGCCAATTCTGCCCATTGCTTGGGAGTCGGAAGAAATCATGCTAAATGCACCCAAATCGTGGAGAATATCTTCAGCGGCGATCGTTTCTCGCCGAATTCTGGACTCAGCAAAAGCGACATCTTCAGGGATACTCGGACTGAGATGGTGACATACCATCAACATATCCAGATGTTCGTCGAGCGTATTTAGAGTATAGGGACGAGTCGGATTGGTTGAAGAGGGCAATACATTCGCTTCCCCACAAACTTTGATAATGTCTGGCGCATGTCCACCGCCTGCGCCTTCGGTATGGTAGGTGTGAATTGTCCGCCCTTTGAACGCGGCAATTGTCGTCTCGACAAACCCCGCCTCATTAAGCGTGTCTGAGTGAATCGCCACCTGGACATCGTACTCATCCGCCACATTTAGACAATTATCGATCGCAGCTGGCGTAGTTCCCCAATCTTCATGCAATTTTAACCCGATCGCACCTGCTTCCACCTGCTCGACCAAACCTTGAGGCTGAGAGCTATTCCCCTTCCCCAAGAATCCAATATTCATCGGAAAGGCATCCGCTGCCTGTAACATTCGGTACATATTCCAGACCCCCGGCGTACAGGTAGTTGCACTTGTTCCCGCTGCTGGCCCCGTCCCACCCCCAATCATCGTTGTAATACCCGACGCGATCGCCACATCAATCTGCTGGGGGCAGATAAAATGGATATGGGTATCAATTCCCCCCGCCGTCAAAATCGACCCCTCCCCGGCAATAATTTCGGTACCTGGGCCGATAATAATATCGACATGATCCTGAATATAAGGATTCCCCGCCTTGCCTACTTTATAGATTTTCCCATCCTTAATTCCGACATCCGCCTTAATAATCCCCCACCAATCCAAAATCACTGCATTGGTAATCACTAGATCCACCGCACCATCAGCATTAGAGATCGGTGATTGTCCCATCCCATCCCGAATTACCTTACCACCACCAAATTTCACCTCATCCCCGTAGGTGGTCAAATCTCGCTCGATCTCGATGAATAGCTCTGTATCGGCTAATCGGACTCGATCGCCTGTAGTAGGACCGTATGTCTGAGCGTAGGCGCGGCGATCCATTCGATAACTCATATTCAGCTTGAGAATCAGGTAGGGTAATCCTTCCGATTTTACCAGCCTTGTTGCTCAACTAGCTCCATGCACAGTTGATTAATTGCAGGGAGATCGGGATGATGAGGGAGACTAGAAGTATCATAGGCTCGATCGAGTGCAGCCACCAAATCATCGGCAATTTTAGTAACTTGTTCGTAGGTAAAATCTCCATGTAAGATCGCCTTGAGTTCATCAGCATCGCCGACATCCTGTCGATCGACAAATACCTGTCCCGATTGTAAAATCTCTAAGCCACTGCGCAATAGTCGGATACAGTGCATCGCATGTTTGAGATCGAAACCCGATTGTCTTTCCATCCCTGCGCGAGTGGGGTTGCGATTGGTTTGCCAGGATTGGTAAGCATTCCATTCTCGGAGTGAATTTTGATATTGCTGGCTTTTTTGGAGCAATTTGATAAAGTCACCGCGACTATTGGTGAGATTTTGAGTGTATTCCATCACCTCATCAGTGAGGTTATGTTGTTTCAACAAGCCCTTGTAATCAATGTCTCCAGTTAATAACTGGTGCAGCTCTTGTGCTTCTGCTAAATATTCAATTTTCCCCCGCAGTAAGCTGTACAAATATTCCAGAAAAGCATGTAATTCTTCCCGATTTAGCGGACGTTCGGCGATCAAGCCAAACTGTTCGGGTGTTGGTTTGATTTGGGGCGGATCGAGCAACCATTTGCGATGGGATTCAATCTTTTTGATCTGCGCGAACGCATAGCCAGCATAAGTATGTTTAACCCGCTTACTCAAAAATAATTGGCGATATTCGAGCAGGTATTTACCAACCTCAGTTATGACTGGATACTGCTTCAGCCAGAGTAATTCCAAGATATTGGGGTTGGCTCCAGCTAATAACTGAATGAATTTTTTTAGCTCATAAATCACGGTATCTTTTTCGCCATTGAGGAAATCAAAAATTCCAGGTTCAGTATCCCAACCAGCATCTTTTTGCTCGACTTTATCCAGTCCTAGATAATAGGATTTACCTGCGATAAATACACCCCGATAGTCAAGATCGGATTCGGGACGATTTAATCCATAGCCGTGGCTACCAGCCAAGCCGATTAAGATTGTGCGGGGTTCAACTTCTAGGCGTTGCATGGGGAATTAGGGGCTAGGGGTAGACTAATTTCTCTCAAAGTGGTCTGGCGTTGGTGGTAGCGGAGCGTTTGCCCCAGCAATAGCATACCGGAATCAATCGCGCTGCGGGTATTAGTAATTTAAGCCGCTCTTGTGCTGTCTAAATTGATTTTAGGATCGCTATGTCAACTGCTAACCTGCTGTATTTGTCGCCATCGTTCGGTACGACTAGTGCGTTGAGCTGGTGTGAGCTGGGGATAACAGCGGGGACAGCAGATACCTGGTTCATACTGAGGCGAGGTGAGATCTGCTGGCGCAATCGGATTACCGCAGCCCCAACAGAGCTTGTGGGTGCCTGGAGCTAACCCGTGGGTGATAGCAACTCGATCGTCAAATACAAAGCATTCACCCTGCCATTGGCTCTGGGCGGGGGGGATTTCTTCGAGGTACTTGAGGATACCGCCTTGGAGATGGTAGACGTTTTCAAAGCCTTGGGAGAGAAGATAGGAGGTGGCTTTTTCACAGCGGATACCTCCGGTACAAAACATGGCGATTTGCTTGTGGTGCTGGGGATCGAGATGAGTCGCGACGTAGGCGGGAAATTCGGTGAACGAGTCAGTGTGCGGATCGATCGCACCCGCAAAAGTACCGATTTCGACTTCATAATGGTTGCGAGTATCGATCACCACCACATTAGGATTAGCAATTAGTTCGTTCCAGTCTTGAGGCTTGACATATGTACCAACAAGATTGGTGGGATCGATGGTAGGGATGCCTAAGGTGACTATTTCCTGCTTGAGCCTGACTTTGAGTCGATCGAATGGTGGCTTCGTGGCGATCGATTCTTTGTGCTCCAAGTCGGCAAAGCAGGGATCGGCAGTGAGGTAACTAACAATAGTATCGATGCTCGATCTAGTCCCCGCAATCGTCCCATTAATCCCCTCAGCCGCTAGTAAAATCGTGCCTTTGATTTGATGCTGACGACACAGATTTAGGAGGGGTTGACGACGATCTTGATAGTCATTTAACATGACAAATTTATAAAACGCAGCAATAACTTGACTCATAATTGGGACTTATCGTTCGCATAATCAGATCAAAACTACATCATTTGCGGGGATCGGTATTGCCGTCAAAGGTTGATGTCTATTCGATTAGGGCTTTGACTAACTAATAGTACAAATTGCTGAATTAGAGTTGCTAATCTATTTAGTTCGCCAACTGTCTAATAGCATACATTTTATCTTGGTAACATGAGCTAATATTCTTGGATACAACTTGAATAGCAATTTGTGCTACCCCCACCCCATGAATATTATCGTGGATGGTCGTTACCAAATTATCAAGCGGCTCGGTAAAGGTGGATTTGCCCACACTTACTTAGCTAAGAATCTCACAGCTCCAGGCGAACCCCAATGTGTCGTCAAGCAACTGCGCCCGAAAGTCGAGCATCCTCGGATGTTGCAGCTATTTAAGCTAGAGGCGGCAATCCTCGATCGATTCAGGCACAGCCAAATTCCTCAGAAAGTAGAATGCTTTGAGCATCAGGGCGACTTTTTCATGGTGCAGGATTTTGTGGCTGGAGACGATCTGAGTAAGGAATTTATGATTGGGCATCAGTGGACTGAAGCAAAGGTAGTCAGATTTTTGCGAGAGATGCTCAAGGTAGTAGGCTATGTGCATCAAAAGCAGGCAATCCATCGTGATATCAAGCCTGCGAACATTATCCGCCGCTGGGATAATGGACAGCTGTGTTTGATTGATTTTGGGGCAGTTCAAGATCTAGATAGCAACTCACTCGATCCCCAAACAGTAGTAGGTACCCCAGGCTATCACGCTCCAGAGCAGGCTGAGGGAGTGGCAACATTTGGCAGTGATATTTATGCGCTGGGCATGACAGCGATTCAATTTCTGACTGGACATTATCCCCTCCATCTCCCTAAGAATGCCTCAAAAGAAGTGGTGTGGCGAGACTTGGCGACAATCAGCGATCGATTGGCAGCGATCCTAGAACAGATGACGCGGGTGAATTGTGTGGAGCGCTATGAGTGTACGATGGCAGTACTCGCAGATCTGGAGGCATTACCTAGTGCTGGTGATGATCAGCTGCCGATGTGTGCGAAGCGATTAGTAGATGCCGAGTTAAATCGTCAGCAATTAACCAGCAAAATGATGGCGGTTGGAATGTTATTTGGATTAGGCTTGATTAGTACCGCCGCGATCGTCAGTCAAGTTCAATCGCCTCAATCCACAGTCGGTGGCGCATCCCTCGTCGAACGCTAAACTGTCACAGATTTAGCTACGGATATTAGCCTAGCCTAAGTTCGGTTTTACACCTGCGATCGAGTATCACTGATCCGTTAATCTCTAGGAGTGAGTATTTGGAGATTAAAATCAATCGTGGTCAGAAAATGGTTGCTCCCAACACTGAGCGAAGTATTAGCCAAAGCAGAACCGATGGGTATCGATCTGCTCGTACCCGAATTTGATCCTCCCGATCCTCAGCCCTCGACAGATCGCCAAGCACTCCAGCTCAAAGCTGAAAGTCAGTGGCACAGTGCGATCGCATCTGTAGAAGCCCTACTATTAAAGTCTTTACCCAGTCCGATTGGAGTGACAGATCTTAGTGAAGAAACTGTGATCGAAGGAGTATTGATTACCGCACCATTACCTCTGTTTAGTCATCCCTCGATCGTTTCTCAGCTTCAGACGATCACCTTCACCACCGCCCACGCCAACCGTCAGTTACTACCCTGCAACCATCCAGGTATTCACCAAAATTCCTTCCAGTCACACCACTTCCCCGTCGAATTGCTCCCTACAGATCCCCTCGCTGATGAGCGATTTTGTCTAGTTTTAACCAGTCAATTTAGCCTCGTTGTTGTCTTAGGCGAACAAGATGGTATTCCGCACTGTCAATTTTCCTTCGATCCTGATGATTTGGATCTAGGATGGAAATCACTTAGGGGCAGAATCATGCTGACAGCACCCCACCACCTCTCGTATCTAGACGAGCTAGCCGCGCAATTTAGCCCGATCGAGCCTGATTATCGGTGTGTGATGGCATTTAGTCAATATTTATTGCAACACCAGCCTACAGTCAGTCTAGCCCCCACTCAGCCAACATCACCAGAAGCTCCCAAGATTGCTGCCGATGTCGAACTAATCCAAGCCCTCACCCACGAAATCCGCACCCCCCTGACAACAATTCGCACAATGACACGGTTACTATTGCGGCAACCGGATCTGTCAGCGCGAGTCCTCAAACGCCTCAGTGCGATCGATCGCGAATGTACCGAACAGATTGATCGGATGGAGCTGATTTTTAGCGCGGTAGAATTGGCAACTAACCAGTCATCCCAGGCAGTAAATCTCACCACGATGTCGATTAGCCAACTCCTGGAGCAAAGTCTCCCCCACTGGCAACAGCAAGCCGAACGCCGTAATCTCGATCTGGCGGTAGCTATTCCCCACCAACTCCCTGCCGTCGTCAGCAATCCGACAATACTCGATCGAGTTCTGACTGGACTAATCGAAAACTTCACCCGCAATCTCCCCTCAGGGAGCCGCATCCAAGTCGAAGTTACCCCCGTTGGCGACAGACTAAAATTGCAACTCCAATCCCACCCCGAAGCCGATGAGCAGCCCCACACTGCACCCAGTAAGCGACACGCAATCGGTCAATTACTCACCTTTCAGCCAGAAACAGGAAATCTCAGCCTCAACCTTAACGTCACGAAAAATCTCTTTCAACTCCTTGGTGGTAAACTAGTTGTGCGTCAACATCTGCTCCAAGGTGAAGGAGAAGTTTTGACAATCTTCTTGCCATTGGGTTAGAAGTCAGGCATTGGTAAATATTTTAGATCTAATACCTCCCCTCTACCCTTCTACCCTCTACTCCCTCGCATGTGGTTTGTCAAAATTGAAACTGGGATAGTTCCAAAGCCGGAATTCGATCGCTATATCCCTGCACACAAGGCATATGTCCAAGGACTGATCGATCGTGGGCATCAGGCGAAAACAGGCTACTGGGCAGAGCATGGCGGCGGGATGATGTTATTTAAGGCAGACTCGCTGGCGGAAGCCGAGCGGATTGTCGCCGCCGATCCGCTGGTGCAAAACCATTGCGTGACTTATCAGCTACACGAGTGGCGGATTGTGATGGGTGACTAGTAGATGCTCTTGCAAAAATGTGTTCACCCTGACATCTAGAGTGACTAATTTAGAATACTTCTTCTTCCATCCCCAGCCACCATTCACCCAGATTCATCATATCTTGATAAATGTCATCGAGCTTGATGATGTAATCTTCTGGCGATAGGCTAGATTTTGCTTCTGCTAGCTTCTTTAATCGGAGCTGTACTAGTAACCATGACTTGCCAATGCTATCAGTATCTTCGATGTATTGTGCTAAATTTTCGCTATTCATAAATCAGAATTAATATGATAGTTACCTAATATTAAATGAGACTGTGATTGAGAGTTTTAAGCTTTGAGCGATCGGTCAAACCGCTGATTTACTTCAGTCCAATTAATCACATTCCACCAAGCAGATAGATAGTCAACCCGACGATTTTGGTAGTTAAGATAATAGGCATGTTCCCAAACATCGTTACCCATAATTGGATATAAACCTTGAGAAATCGGACTATCTTGATTCGAGGTAGTAATAATATCAAGCTTACCCTGACGATTTACCAACCACACCCAGCCACTGCCAAATAACTTCGTACCGGCTTCATTGAATTGGGTTTTGAAAGCATCAAATGTCCCAAACTGCGTCTTAATTTTTGAGGCGATCGCGCCTGTTGCCACACCGCCACTTTTTGGTGCCATAATTTGCCAAAACATAGTATGGTTGAAATGTCCACCACCGTTATTTCTGACCGTAGTTTGAATATCCTTAGGCAGTTTTCCCAGATTACTCAATAGTTCTTCGACAGTTTTTGTTTTAAGTTCGGGATATTTATTTACCGCAGCATTCAAGTTTTTCACATAAGCAGCATGATGCTTATCATGATGAAATTTCATTGTTGCTGCATCAATATGGGGTTCTAATGCGCTGTAATCATAAGTTAACGGGGGCAGCTTAAAGACATCGGCCGTTGCTGGAGCTGCCCAGCTAGCTTTGGCACCCGACCCCAGCAGCGTAGCGGTAGTACCAGCACCCAGGAGATAGAGAAAATTACGTCTAGTAGTCATCATATTAATCGATGCTCTGGTAGAGTGTGGCAGTGCCCACGAGCGGGCAGATACTAGTAGTTTGACATATTCCCAGGATTCCTATCAACGTAACTCCTCAATGCTCTCAAACCTGTCCCCAACTCTTGATATAATAGGCAGCTTCAGGTGGTGTAGTCACTCCAATGCTAGTCCATCGCTAAAATAGGGTGCTAACGTGCAGATAAATTTATTAGATCGAGTCAGATTGGGAATTGCCGTATTTGCTGCTAAAACAATTACCACGACAATTCGCACACTCAAATTAGGTGCTGCAAGCGTCTTACCTGGAACCATTGGGAAACGGCTTCACCCACAGATTTTGACGATGCTTTCCCAGCAGATTAAGTATGGGGTAATTGTCGTCGCTGGCACCAATGGTAAAACTACTACATCACTGCTGCTCAGAGGAATCTTAGAAAAAGATGGTTGGAAGGTAGTTCACAATGAAGCAGGTGCTAACCTAGTTAATGGTTTAATTACAACTCTGCTAGAACATACCAGCTTGACAGGGAAACTCAAAGCAGATTATGGCATTCTGGAAGTAGATGAAAATGTTATTCCCATTGTATTACCACAACTTAAACCTAGATATATTCTCGCTCTCAACTTATTTCGCGATCAGCTCGATCGATATGGCGAAGTTGATACAATTACTTATCGGTGGGGGAAGGCAATTTCAGCATTAAATAGTGATAGTATCCTAGTTGTCAATGGTGACGATCCAGCACTAGCTCATTTAGGTCAACAATTAGAACAGGGCGAAAATCCCAAGCAAGTCAAATATTTTGGACTGACGGAACCAGAATTATACCTGGATAAAATGCCCCACGCGGTAGACTCGATCGATTGTCCAAGTTGTGGGGTAGCACTTAATTATAGAGGTTTCTATCTGTCTCACCAAGGTGATTTTGACTGCCCAAACTGTAGCTTCACTAAAAGTAAACTCTCGATCGATAGTAAGGAGTGGCCGCAGGTACTAATCGGCATTTACAACAAATATAATACCCTTGCCGCCGTGACGATTATGGAATCGATCGGGATTGGCAAACCAGTGATTTTAGATACGATTAATAACTTCCAAGCTGCCTTCGGTCGATCGGAAGAAATCATTTACAATGGCAAAAAAATCCGAATTTTACTCACCAAAAATCCTGCCAGCATGAACGAAACCATCCGTGCTGTCAGTCAAGTTAAAACAAATGGCGGTTCACCCGTAAGTTTGATGGTACTCAATGATCGCACTCCCGACGGTACCGATGTATCCTGGATTTGGGATGTAGATACCGAAAATTTTGTCAATGCTGGCGGCACGATCGTCGTTAGTGGCGATCGAGTCTATGATATGGCTCTGCGGTTAGAATATAGCAAAAATAGTTTAGACAGTGGTTGTAAATTAATTGTCAAAGAAGATCTTAAAGAAGCAATTAATACTGCCTTAGAACTCACGGCAAGCAATGAAATTCTCCATGTTATTCCTACCTATTCGGCGATGTTAGACGTTCGCGAAATCTTGACAGGCAAAAAGATTTTATGACCCGATCTATCACTGGAATTGTTGGGTTTCACTGACTTCAACACAACCTACAGGGAGAAATCTCACTAACGATTACCTCCGGTACGCTACGCGATCGAACCTCAAACACTGAAATTGGCGGGTTTTATGGGCTTCAACCCAACCTACGGAGAAAATATCACTTATGGAGAATCTATAAGCGAATCTGTTTTACCTAAAAAGGTAACTATCACTTTACTCGATCGAATATTCGACGGAATTTCCGTTAACTGGACAGTTCCATTTTCATAAGTTCCAGCGATTCTCGTTCCGTAAGCGCAAGGCGCAGGCGTTGCCAACGCGAAGCGTCTCGTTCCGTTCACGAAGTGTTTGCCCCAGCAAAGAAGAGGCTCCGCCAACGATTGCAACATATTTACTTGCCTAAAGTTAATGTGTACATCCAGTGCTTCAATATCCTAGCTCAGAGACAGAGCTTTCGCATCCATGCCGTGGTCGATGAGGAGCGATGATTACTAGCTTTTTCCAGATCGCGTATGTTGTTTCAATACTTGCTTCAAATACTTGCCAGTATGCGACTTAGGATTCTTCGCTACCTGTTCCGGTGTTCCCACAGCAACTAATTCGCCCCCCTTATTACCACCTTCGGGGCCAAGATCGATCGTCCAATCAGAGCAACGAATCACGTCGAGGTTGTGTTCGATCGCAATCACGGAGTTGCCCTTATCGACTAGTCTTTGCAGCACGTCTAGGAGCTTGTGGACATCGTAGAATGAGAGTCCGGTGGTGGGTTCGTCGATCAGATACAAGGTTTTGCCTGTGGCGCGTTTAGAGAGTTCGGTGGCGAGTTTGACACGTTGGGCTTCACCACCGGAGAGGGTGGGGGCGGTTTGTCCGAG
>JANNDQ010000095.1:0-5046 GCA_031387965.1 Chamaesiphon sp. OTE_75_metabat_567 | reverse complement strand
AAGTTGGGTGTGTTGGGTTTCATTCTTCAACCCAACCTACAGATCCTTGTACTGAAGCTGAAAGGATGGGCGAACCATTCTTAATGGATTGGATGCCTGCTTTGACAGCAGATGTTCAATTTTATTAATTCTTAAACAGTTTATAGTCAACTGTTTAAGAATTAATAAATATCTAAACTATTGATGATCGAATGGTGAGACACCATCAATCACTTCATGCCAAGGTAAACCCATTGGACCTAATAATGCCATGAATGGATCTGGATCGCATTCTTCGACATTAAATACCCCAGGATTTTTCCAGTGATTATTAACAATCATTAACGCACCAATTACGGCAGGTACGCCAGTTGTGTAGGAAATTCCTTGCGATCCAACTTCCTCATATGCAGCAGCATGTTGACAGTTGTTGTAGACATAATATTTCTTCTCTACACCATCTTTAATTCCGGTAATATGACAACCAATCGATGTTTGTCCGGTGTAATTTGTTGCTAAAGAAGCTGGTTCGGGGAGAAGAGCTTTAAGGAACTTTAATGGTACAATTTGTTGACCTTCATAGTCGATCGGATCGATCCGGGTCATGCCGATATTTTCGAGTACTCGCAGGTGAGTAATATAGTTCTCGGAAAATGTCATCCAGAACCTTGCCCGTTTGAGGGTGGGAATGTTTTTGACTAGAGATTCTAGTTCTTCATGGTAGAGTAAATATGACTCGCGATCGCCAATTTCGGGATAGGGAATCGGACGATGAATTGAGAGGGCGGGGACTTCTACCCATTCACCATTTTCAAAATATCGTCCCACTTGAGTAATTTCGCGGATATTAATTTCGGGATTAAAATTAGTTGCGAATGCTTTACCGTGATTGCCGTCGTTGCAGTCGATGATATCGAGATAGTGAATCTCATCGAAGTAATGTTTGAGCGCGTAGGCACTAAATACGCCCGTTACGCCAGGATCAAAACCACAGCCGAGAATTGCCGTCAATCCTGCTGCTTTAAATTTATCTTGGTATGCCCATTGCCAGCTATACTCAAATTTAGCAACATCGATCGGCTCATAATTAGCAGTGTCGAGATAGTGAATTCCAGTCTCTAGACAGGCATCCATTAATACCAAATCTTGATAGGGAAGAGCGACATTAATCAGCAGATCGGGTTTGAATTCTTTAATTAATTTAACTGTATTCGCGACAGTATCCGCATCGAGCGCGGCTGTGGTGACTTTTGGCGAATTGATTCGCGCTGCAATTTTTTCACATTTATCAACGCTCCGACTTGCTAGCAAAATAGCCGTAAACTCATCGCGGGCAGCACACTTGTGCGCTACCACGTTTCCGACTCCACCTGCACCCACAATCATTACCCGTGCCATACTAGCTCCTGATTATTTAAAGATTCCCAAAGTTACTATACCCTAGCTGCTAGGTAGGCTAACAGCCAACTAGCCGCCGTTGCGCGTCTAGTTTGGCGGGGTCCAAATTCGCCGATTTTGTAGCCCTTGAAGCCAAGTTGCTCCTTGAGTAGCTGCTTGTGCTGTGGGGGAATCGATCGAGTCAACTTGACCGTCGCTGGACGACTCGCGATAAAATCTGGTGGGGTAGGATATACTGAGAGCCATTGTGGACTGACTTGGCTGACATCCCAACTATCGCTGGCTTGATTCTCTTCCAGAGAGGCTGTGCCTGACGGCAGGCTGTCGCCAACGCCAACGTACCGATAGCCCAGATAGTGCCATAACAACTGATTTACCTGAGTATCAGTGATTGACTCATTGAGAACTGCCCAAATCGTATCCAGATTGAGCGGTGGCAATTCCAACCAGTCCAAACTTGAGTAATCAATCGCTAATTCAACATTATCCATCTAAACTATGAATTGTACCTTGAATCAGCAATAGCTGGAGTTCTTGCTTGATTTCTACTTGGCGATAGCGTTCCTGAATTGGTAGCCAGTTTTCCCAGTTTAAATAGTTATTCCGATTGATCCGATTGTACAGTGTTGGCATTTTTGTCGGTGCTTTTTTGCCGATCGCTTTACGGATGAACTTATCTAAAACAATGTTATCCTGAATATTACCAAATAATTGATGAACTTGTTTCAGATCTTTGAGATAGTCTTGATATTGGGGTGGATATCGATCGGTAAACATCTCCATCAGATAACGAGTAGCTTTGACTTGTTTACGAAGATGATGAAAGATATCTCCATGAATTAGTAAGACTTGGGAAACAGCTAGCTCAGGATCGAGTCCTGACTCTAGATCTGAATCGATCCACCACCCAGAATTCAAGAAAAGTTTTCCAACTACGGGTGATAGTAAACTTGGCAAGATTGATTCAAGCTTGACTCTGGCTGTCGGTAAATATTGAGGATGATTGAGCCAGTTATTAATGCCTAATTTAAAATATTGATAGTCTGAATCATTCAGCATGAGCTTGACTTTCAGTATTTCTTTGCGACGGCGTTTGACAATGGTTGAGATGACTTTCTCTAGATATATTTTCTCAACGTCTGGTAAATTATTTTGATGATTTTTACAAGTGTCATGTAAAACGTCTAAATCCCGAACCTTGCCTAATACTTTGGCAATTCTACCAATCTGCTGATCACCCATCGCTTTGGGAATATCGAGTACAGGTGCAAATGCTTGGACTTGCGATCGCAATCGACGTAAGCTCACCCGCATCTGATGGATCGCTTCGACATCACTATCTTTGAGCACATCCGCTTCGAGCGTCAGGATGCTAACATACTGTTTTTGAATCGCTGGATAAATGTAGTCAGCTAATGCGACTGGCATCTTGGCACAGTCTTGCTGAAAGAGTGTCAAATCTCGATCCACGATCGTTATTCCTCTGGTGTGAGCAATAGCTAATTTATGCTATTTCCTAGTAGATGTATTATCTCATCAATTTTTCACTCTAGTAAGTGATGTTTTTTACACTCGCAGTCATACAAAAGATCGGCATATAATACCGCCGATGACAGATCCAGGGACTAAGACTGTCTATTGCTTAGATGGGATGGGAATATATCTTGAGACTCTTTTTCGATGATCATTTGTCTCACGACAATAACCGTACAGTCAGAGCCACGCGCGATCGACTCAGGAATATTACCTTGAATTGTCTGCTGAAGTAACCCCTCCCGACTTGCCCCTAGGATAATTGCATCACATTGTTTCTCTACTGCGAGATTGATCGTGCTAGCGGCAATGTCATCAGCATAGAGCGGCATGGTAGTAGTCGGAACGCCCAACTTTTGGCGGACGACATCGGCGGCGGTATTTAGGTGATGAAAATCTGGCTGCGGTTTAGTAGAGTCAAAGAATTGACAAAGATATACTTCTGGATTGGAGCTTAAAGACATCAGCGCTGGTAATAGCTTTAAACCATACTGCATATTCGGGCCGCCGGCGATCGGCACTAGCCAACGATCGAGCTGCACCTGGGGCGCTGGAAGCTGACTCATAGCCTGCAAATTCTTACCCAATTTGACCAATATCACTGGACATGGAGCTTGCCTAATTGCTGTATCTACAGTGTTTCCAAAAATCCGATCTGGCGTAGATGTTTTGCCCTGCCAACCCATGCAGAGTAGATTGATATGTCGCTCTCTAATTGTTTCCAAAATAGTAGTAGCAGGATCGTGAGCGACGCGAATTTGAGTATGTACGGGAATACCCCAGATTTTTGCTGTGGCGATCGCTTGTGCCAGGAGTTGATGACTGGAATCAGTATCTACAGGAGTTTCAGAGGGAGAACTGGCATGAGGAATGACGATCGCACAGAGGCACTCTAATTCATAATCGTACTGTCTGGCGATCGATACAGCCAACTGAAGCAGAACATCAGAGGTATGGGGATTGCTCAGCGGCACTAATAATCGGCCTTTGCCCGTGGCAGGCGATCGAGTTTGATAGACGATATAAGAGGGACTGGGCTGGGGTTTGAGGAAGCTTTGGTTGCTACTTACCCGCTCCGCTTCACAGCGAATAATATCAGCACGGGTGATAATCCCGACCAGTTTGCGCCCATCGACGACGGGTAACCGACTGACTTTGTGACGCGAGATGAGATGCAAGATCGAGGTCAGAGTGGCTCCGGGCGGGACTGTAATCACCCGCTGCACCATAATTTTACTTAGGGGTGTTTTCATATTCCACAGTTGGGAAGTGAAGACATCGAGATCGCTCTGAGTGACAATGCCGACTAATCTACCTTCATCGACAATCGGAAATCCCCGATGGTGGGAACTAGCAAAAGCTTGGATCGCATCCTCGATCGTCATTTGACTAGCAAGTGTTTCCACCCGCCGTTGCATAATATCCGCAGCGATTAAACCTTCCCAGCGTCGATCGAGTAAATCTGAATGGGCGATATTAATCCCCCTCCGCGTGAGTAAATGTTGATAGATAGAATCAGGAAACAGTTGTTCGGCAACCAAATAGGCGACTACTGAACCAATCATCAGCGGCAAGATCAAATTGAACTTAGCAGTCATTTCCCAGACAATGACAATCGCCGTAATCGGGCGACGGGTAATCGCGCTAAACACCGCGCTCATCCCCGTGAGAGCATAAACTGTCGGGGAACTCAGGATCGGATTAAAAGGCAGCAGATCGTTGTAGTAGCCATTCTGAATACCTGTAGCTAATAAATTCCCCAAAGCGGCACCTAACACCAAACTCGGTGATAGTAGCCCGCCTGGAGCCGTCGAACCAAAGGCGATTAAGCACATCAAAAATTGACTCGCCAAAATCCAGGCGGCTGTCTGCCAGTGAATATCACCGATCACCAAGAAATCTTTTAAATCTCTACTTCCTTGCAAAACATCTGGCAATAGAGCCGTAATAATTCCGGTAATACCGCCAGCTACAGCAATTTTGATCGCCAGAGATCGACCGTGAAATCGATCGTGATAAAACTGCAAACTTGCTAGCAAACTACGATTGCAAATCGCGCCCATCAAGCCGCCCAGAATTCCCACTACGATCAGCAAGGGCATCTCACCAACAGCAAATTGTAGCTGGAGATTACCC
>JANNDQ010000073.1:0-2894 GCA_031387965.1 Chamaesiphon sp. OTE_75_metabat_567 | reverse complement strand
CTTAACTGCACTGGATTTGGCGGAAATTAATGGGGATCGCCAGTCGATAGATCTACTCAAATAGCGGAATATCGATACCGATCGAGCGAGAAAAATGTAATAATGGTAGCCGATCTAAGCTTTTACATAGCTCTATAGCTTCCCCCTGTGTGACAACTAATTGTTGTGCAAAGATATTAAAATAAATAAAGTTAGTCTCCGCCATTTAGTTTATGACTCAAATTGCTAATTCCGTTGACGTGCCAGATCTTGGTCGTCGCCAGTTCATGAACCTACTCACTTTCGGTACTATTTCTGGAATGGTATTGGGTGCTGCCTATCCGTTTGTAGCATATTTCGTACCACCTTCTAGCGGTGCTGCTGGCGGCGGGGCTACTGCCAAAGATGCTCAGGGCAATGATGTGAAAGTCAGTGCATTCCTGACTGGTAAAGTCAAAGGCGATCGCGAATTAACTCAAGGCTTAAAAGGCGACCCTACTTACATCGTCGTAGCTGACGGTACGATCGTTGACTATGGGATCAATGCGATCTGTACTCACCTCGGTTGTGTTGTGCCTTGGAACAAGGCTGAAAACAAATTCATGTGTCCTTGCCACGGTTCTCAGTACAATGAGGCAGGTAAAATGGTTCGTGGGCCAGCACCCAAGTCCCTTGCACTCGCTCATGCCGCAGTGACAGCAAACGATACAATCACGCTCACTCCTTGGACTGAAACTGACTTCCGCACCGACGAGCCAGCTTGGTGGGCATAGCAATAGGGGATAGAGATTAGGAACTAGGGATGAAAATATTACCTAAAGCCCAAAGCCTAAAGTCTCTCTTGACAAGATGCTTTACTTGGGGAAACCCCAAGACCGCACTTTTCGCTAAAGCCTAAAAATTTGTATATTATTAATTTTCTTCATCTGTCATCCTTAACCAATGAAATTAACTTTATTCTCATCCTGGCGAATTAGTCAGCGGTTACTAACCAAAGCTCTAGTAGTTCTATTAGCTAGCACTGGCATCTTCTTTGCAAACGATCTTGCTGATCCGCAGTCAGCCGCAGCGTATCCATTCTGGGCACAACAAACCTATCCAGCAAGTCCCCGCGAAGCAACAGGCAAGATTGTCTGTGCCAACTGCCACCTCGCTGCTAAGCCAACTGAAATCGAAGTTCCGCAGTCGGTACAGCCCGACACAGTATTTGAAGCCGTCGTCAAGATTCCTTACGATCAGAGCATTCAACAAGTCACTGCCGATGGCACCAAAGGCCCTCTGAACGTTGGCGCTGTGCTAATGCTGCCCAATGGCTTCAAGATTGCCCCTGAAGATCGTCTCTCCCCAGAACTCAAAGAAAAGACTCAAGGGATGTATTTCCAACCTTATGGCGAGGGCAAGGACAACATCGTAATTATCGGCCCACTTCCTGGCGATAAGTATCAAGAACTGATCTTCCCCGTTCTCTCTCCAAACCCTAAGACTGATAAAGGCGTTTACTTTGGTAAATACCAGGTTCACGTTGGTGGAAATCGTGGTCGTGGACAGGTTTATCCAACTGGTGAGAAAAGTAATAACACTGTCGTCAATGCTTCCGTTGCTGGTAACGTCACTGCAATTGCGAAACAAGAAGATGGTAGCACTCAAGTTACGATTCAACCTGCAACTGGTGAAGCAGTGATTGATAAAGTCCCCGCTGGGCCTGAATTACTAATAGCGGAAGGTACTGCGGTAACTGCTGGACAAGCAATCACTAACAATCCTAACGTGGGTGGTTTTGGTCAGAAAGACATCGAAATCGTCTTACAAAATCCTGATCGGATTCTGGGACTGATGGCGTTTGTGTTTATGATTATGCTGTCCCAGATCTTGCTGGTGCTCAAGAAGAAACAAGTCGAGAAGGTTCAAGCAGCTGAAATGGAATTCTAGATAGCCTGCTAATCGAAACTAATTTAAAGATGCATTAGTTGTTAAAACTAGTGCATTTTTTCTGGAATTATTGCCCACCCTCAGATTCTCATAATTTAGATGAAAACGATCGACGAAATTAACGATAAAATCAGCAGCAAACAGGCAGTAGTCTGGACGGTAGATGAGGTCAAAACTAAGGTTGATGAATTAGGCATCGCCAAAATTGCCGAGCTAGTCGATGTGATTACGACTGGCAGTTTTGAACCGATGGAATCATCGGGAGCAATTCTCAACTTAGGGCATACTGATCCGCCGATCAAGATTCGATCATGTACATTAGATGGAGTGCCTGCTTATGCTGGGTTTGGGGCGGTAGATCTCTATCTGGGAGCGACTCAATTAGTTGATTATGCGGGTGAAATCGGCGACGAAGACCGAAAAGAACGGGGTGGGGCACATGTGATTGCCGATTTAGTTGCTGGGAAAAGTGTCAATCTCCGCGCCATCGGGCAAGGTACAGATTGTTATCCCCGCACGTCATTTGACACGACAATTACCAAAGATACGATCAATCAGTTCTACCTCTACAATCCCCGTAACCTCTATCAAAACTTCATCGTTGGCGTAAATGGCGGCGATCGCCAGTTATACACCTATCTTGGCCCATTACAGCCCCAATTAGGCAACGCTGTATACTCTAATGCCGGGGCAATTTCACCCCTATTGAACGATCCCGATCTGGATGTGGTTGGAATTGGGACGCGGATTTGGCTCGGTGGAGCAATCGGCTATGTCTCGTGGGAGGGTACCCAGCATTTCCCACTCCAGAAGCGGGCCGAAAATCGCACGCCCATCGGCCCAGGGGCAACGCTGGCACTAGTTGGAGACGCTAAGCAGATGGACCCGAACTGGGTGCGCGGCTGCTATTTCAAGAATTATGGTCCTTCGCTGATGTTGGGTGTAGGTGTGCCGATTCCGGTGTTGAGTCCAGAGATTGTGGCGCG
>JANNDQ010000042.1:0-2259 GCA_031387965.1 Chamaesiphon sp. OTE_75_metabat_567 | reverse complement strand
GTCTCATCTTTGCCTTTGGATGTACGTCATTGGACTTGTTCTAGATGTGGAACTCACCACGATAGAGATGTCAATGCAGCGCAAAATCTCAAAGCTGAAGGTCTAAGACTCCTCGCGTTAGGAACTAGCGCGACTGCTGGTGGAGGGGATGTAAGACCAAGTAGAGGTCGAAAGACAGCTATGCGGCGATCCCCCGCGAAGCCAGAAGCTACCTGCTCAGCGTAAGCGGCAGGTAGTAGTTCACGCAACTTCAGTGCGATCGCAGTTATGACTAGATACCATCTCCCAGGAATTATCGCGGGCTATTCACAGGGTAACTTTTTGATGGCGGAGGACGATCGCGACCTTCAGTGGTATTCTAGCAGCGAACATGCACTCATTCCGCTCGACGATCGCTTCCGCTACCCGACATCGTTGCGGCGGGTGATTAATCAAAAGCGATTTACAGTGAGGATTAATGGCGATTTTCAGGCGGTTGTGGCAGGTTGTGCGGATCGAGATACGACATGGATCTCTGGAGAACTGCGAGAGATCTACTGGGAATTGTACCAAGCAGGTTGGGCTTATAGTTTTGAGACTTGGCTGGGAACTGAATTAGCTGGGGGCGTATTAGGGATTGCGATTGGTAGCGCGTTCATTGGCGAATCGATGTTCTTTAATATCTCTGAAGGCTCAAAAGTGGCAATGGTGGAGCTTGTTAGCCATCTCCGCGCTCAAAACTACAGTTTATTTGACGCACAAATGCTCAATCCCCATCTCGAACGTTTTGGGGCGTATCCGATTGATACTAGAGATTATCAGGGCTTACTGGCAACAGCAATTCAACAACCGCGTAAATTTAATCCTCCATCTACCCCGCTTGCCGCTGCTGACGATACCGAAAGTGTAATAATGAACCTACCTTTGTGAGTAATTCTTCGATCGAAAAAGGCTTGCTGAGTAAGTCATCTGCGCCACACTCTAGTCCCAGTATTGCCTGAGATCGATCAAGTGCTGTGTAGAGGAGGATTGGTGTATTGCTCCAGGCTGAGTTGCTTCTGATTCGCCTAGTCATCTCATACCCATCGATTTTGGGCATGGTAATATCTAGAATGATCAGATCTGGCGGTAGCAATTCCATAATTTGAAGTGCAACTAAGCCATCGGTATAAGCGATCGTTTCGTACCCTGCGGAGGATAGAATTGCTTCAGCGATCGATAGAATGTCTGGAGAATCATCAACAATCAGAATTCGATCAGCATTTGATATCCCATCAGTAGGAACTGATTTCATTTGTTAAATTTTTTAAAATAAATAGAACAGTGTTAAATATAAGTTAATATCATAGCCGATTCGATTCAAGCTGAATAGTTGTTGACTGAATTATTACAGATTTGAGCCTCAGGATCTTTTAACGCTTACCAGCTGTCAATTAGTTTAATATGTTGGAATTAGTTTCTTCGGGACTTGTAGGAATGTGGTTGACAGTGGCGGGAGTACCTTCACCACCTCTAACGCCAGCACAGGCGCTGACGTGGCAGGGAATGGCATGGCTCAATCCACCGAAACCAGTCGAACCAAAAATTGAGCAGATCGTAGAGCGATATCTCCAAGCGCTCAAAGTCCAAGGCTTAGATTCTCAACAGCAGGCAATTTGGCTTCAGACTAATAGTAATCTGCTGATCGATCGTCGCGGCACAATTCCAGTTCCGGCAGCATCCTTGACGAAAACAGCCACCTCTCTAGCAGCGATTAGTAAGTGGGGCTTGGAAAAACAATTTGATACGCTGATTAGTGCCAACGGTAAGATTACTCAAGGTACATTAACAGGCGATTTAGTGATTCAAGGGGGCGGTGATCCATTGTTTGTGTGGGAGGATGCAATTACCCTTGCCCAGAGTCTAAATAAGTTAGGGATTAGTCGCGTAACTGGCAATCTAATTGTAGTTGATAAATTCCACATGAATTATCAAGCCGATCCTCAAAAAGCTGGAGAATTACTCAAGCAAGCGCTCACTGGCATTAATCTGCCGCCAGCATTACTCAATACCGAATTTAAAGACGTAAATATTATCAAGTTACCCACCGCTCCAACCACAACCACTACCAAATTGCCGCAAGTTCAGATCGCTGGTACAGCCATAGTTACTAGCGAACCAGTTGGAACTACTCCGCTGTTGCGCCATCAATCGTTACCGTTAATTGATATCGTGCGGCAGATGAATATCTATAGCAATAACGAAGTCGCCCAAATTCTCGCAGATAGCGTCGGTGGCGCT
>JANNDQ010000038.1:0-5143 GCA_031387965.1 Chamaesiphon sp. OTE_75_metabat_567 | reverse complement strand
CTCTACATCATCTTGATGCTGTGCCAAAAAATCGGAGGACACAAAAATCTCATCCACAGATGCTGAATAAGCACCATTCGCCGTCCCCAACTCCCCATTAGCCAAAACCCTGATTTCGGGAATCAGACTAAAATCCCCACTCAACCACTGCTGACGAATCGCCAGACTGCCGATCCTAGTGCCGAAGATACTCTCGATCGACCTTTCAAAATCATCTGTAGCTGCAAACTGGGCTAAATACTGATGAACAACTTGGAGAGCTTGGGACTTCAGCATAAATTAATCCAGGCGTAAGTACTGTAAAGATATCTTATGTCTACGAAATTATGTTACCCTACAACTGTTCCAAACTCACTCAGCCAAGTGATGTAACTGTAATAAATTTAGATTTCTATTCCAGAAACGCTTATTTTCTATTAAACAGACTGTTTTAACGATCTCGAAGCATTTGCACAACAACAGCAACTCAGTAAAATTAGTTACACGCGATCTATCTGGACTTGCCATTTGACACAACCGTGAACTATCGTGATTGAGAGTTTGGGGCGATTCCCTACGGGAGGCTACGCCAACGAATAAATTGTGCGATATCATAGCAGATAGAAGTTTGAGTATATGTTTACGCTCTCAGACAACGGAGCAAACCAGCCATGCTTACCCAAGAGATTAAAGACAGCCTCAGCCGCCTCTCCAAGGATGAGCTTCAGGAAATCCAAGCAGAAGTCATTTACTTATTGCATCCATTGACTCAAGCAAAGGAGCGCGGCAAAAAATACCGCCAAGAATCCATCCAAGCGGCATTTAGATCTCACGTTGTAACCGATCTCCTGAACATATCTGACGAAGATTTAGCACAATTACGTCGATTAAACAAGCTAGTTTTTCTCGATGATGGTAATAGCTACGTCTATCCGAAATGTCAGTTTGATGGAGCCAAAATTATTGATGGGATCGATCGAGTAATTGCAGAGTTACCCATCATAGAAGGTTGGACGCAATTAATTTTTCTCGAATCAGGAGATCCAGCTTTGAATGGAGACAAGCCAATCGATCGATTACGAGTAGGTGATCTAGCTACGGTGGTGCTTGCCGCTGGTAATTATGGAAGACAAAGACCAGTCTAATCGAGTAGCTAGTGCAGTTCCACCTGATAATTTCAACGATATTCAGATTGATCGACTATTAGTTACTATAGATGAATGTTTATATCGGCTAAACGATCAAAATTATCCCTCCTCACTGTATTTTGACACTAGCGGGAAAGGAAGATTTGATGGCCAAGAACAGAGTTATGGCATCCTCTATACCGGAGAGGATGTATATTCGGCAGTTATTGAATGTTTTGGAAGAAATCCACAAGAAGAGCGAAATATTTCTGAGGCTTTACTCAGGAGTAGAAATCTATTTAAGATTAATACTGCAAAACCATTACTATTTGCCGATTTAACTGGCGCAGGATTAAATGCAATTGGTGCATCATTAGATTTGATTTACGGAGATAAAGTTATCTCTAGAAAGTGGGCTGAAGCAATATTTCTACATCCGCACCAAGTAGATGGCATCAAATACCGCTCTCGATTAGACCCAAGTAAATTTAACTATGGAATTTTTGATCGAGCTAAAGAATATTTAAGCGAAGATAATATTGGGAACTTAGTTGACAATCATCCAGAACTTTTAGCTGAAATTTTAGATTACTATCAATACGGATTAGTGTAAATCGATCAATTAGGCACTACTCATACATACTGTTAGAGCTATTATGTCCTGCACTTGTTTCAAATTAACTTAGCCAATTCATGTAATAGTCATAAAGTTTAGATCGCTGCTAGCGACACACTTTTTTCGAGTAAATATGTCGATCTCAGACTGTTTTAACGATCTCGAAGCATTTGCACAATAACAGCAACTCAGTAAAATTAACGTGAGTTCGGGTTAACGATTTCTGCTTAATGGCTCCTAGCTTCGCATAAGCACCGCCCTCTGCTGAGGCAGACGCTTCGCGAACAAATGAATTTGGGGCTAAAAGCAAAAGTTCGTTTTAACGAACTAAGTGATTTGGCAGTTCTCTTCACTTCGTGACGCTTCGCGAACAGAGAACTTTTGCTTTTAGCCCGTTGGCGTTGGCGAAGCCTCTGCCTGCGCAGAAGCCTCTCGGAACGAGACACTTATAGTTCAGGGCGGTGCTTATGCGGAGCAGATCAATTTTCCTTATCCCGAACTCACGTTAAAATTAGTTACACGCGATCGAACTAAAATCCCCATTCAACCACTGCTGACAGATCGCCGCATCAAAGAGATTAGTGCCGAAAATACTCTCGATCAAATAACAGAATCACCCGCACTCAAATAAGCATAATTCAAGCATGAATTCGATCGCTTTTCCGATCTCAAATCTGTGATTGACAATTTGGTGATTATTTGACTGCTTTCTTGTTGAGCGTTTCTTCCGGTAACAGAAAGGATGCCGCCCGTCATCTCAAGCAAACAATGGATCGGATTAGCAGTGAAGCTGTAGCCAATGGATTGACTCCAGAGATTTTGGAGTCGATTTTGAATGACTAGTAGCCAGCAGCAGTTGGTGATAGATGCCAATGTCATTATCAGTGCGGTGTTGTCTGCTCAAGGTAAGTCTCGTCAAGCACTCGATCTGGCGATCAATACAGGAATAGTTCCGAACTTCAGCATCGGTAGTCGATAGATATTAGTACCTAAGATACTCTCGATCAGATTGAATGTAAACTTCCCCATCGTGATGTGGGTAGTCTAGTGAAGGGACTGATTTGGTTCGTAACCGAGAGCCTTTTTTCAGAACGTGGTGCTGTGCAAACAGGATGAGAATCGCGCTAAAGTGATAGCGTCAGCAATTAGTACTAGCTCATGTATATTTACCTACATGGTTTCTCGTCTGGGCCTGGATCGACAAAGGCAAGGTATATTCAGGAACGTTTTGCCGAAATTGGCATCACTTTAGAAGTACCCGATCTCAATCAGGATGACTTTACACATCTCACCGTTTCCCGCCAAATCGCGCAAGTAATAGATTTATTTCCGCCAGATGGATCGCCAGTAACGCTGATTGGCTCCAGCTTGGGCGGATGGATTTCGGCAATTATTGCCCAAGATTGTCCGCAAGTGGAACGGTTAGTATTGCTAGCACCTGCTTTTGATTTCTTAAACCATTGGCTACCAAAAATTGGCGAATCACAATTAAATTTGTGGCAACAAACTGGCTATCTATCAATCTACCATCATGCTATCAAAAGTCTATCACCCCTACATTACGATTTCCTTACTGACGCTCTTAAATATCCTCTTTGTGAGATCGATCGTCTCTTACCCACTGTGATTATTCATGGGATTCATGATGATGTAATTCCGATCTCTGCCAGTCAAGCTTTCAAGCGAGATCGTCCGTGGGTAGAACTATTAGAGTGGGATAGCGATCATCAGCTTACTGATGCTAGCGATCGCATCTGGCAAGAAATCCGACGTTTTTGTCGATTGTAACTACTTGAAACATGGCTTTTTGATTACCTTAAAGATTGTGATGAGTATTGACATCATAATCTAGCTGATAGTAATATTTGGAGTGATTCCGTGATTGGTTAAATTGTAGTGTTAAATACTGAGTACACCAAACAAAGAATTATTGAAAAAGCTGCAAGTGTTTTCAATAAAAATGGTTATGCGGGCACTTCGATCGCTGACATCATGAAGGTGACAGGACTAGGAAGAGGTAGGATCTATCACCATTTCAAAACCAAAGATGAAATTGCGATCGCCGCCTTTGACTATACACTTAATCTAATTGTTGCCGGAGCGATCGCCAATGTCGGGAGAGAGAATACAGCGATCGATCGGTTACATGCTTTTGTCGATAGTTTCAAAGGATTTACCGCCCAGCAACTAGTCGTAGGTGGCTGTCCAATTTTGAATACTGCGGTGGAGAGTGATGATACTCATCCAGCCATGCGATTGCATGTCCAAAAAGCTGTAAATGATATTCGCGCCCTGATTGGCAGCATTGTCGAGTTGGGGATTAGACAGTGCGAAATAATTGCAAGTACGGATATTGAGCAAGTATCAACAATTTTGTTTGTGACGATCGAGGGTGCAATTATGATGAGCAAACTATACAGCAACGATGTCTATCTCGATCGGGCGATCGCGCATCTTCATCAGTATATCAACGCATTAGCGAAACCAAGTTAGTTGACGTTAGCTATTTAGGCTTGAAGTAACCCCGTGGACTAAAGTTAGGAGCGCACCCATTTGTTCTTGCCCATTGGTCGCGAGATCGCTATTACACAGGTAGAGTCGATCGTTTACCCGATACAGTAGATCGTGCAAAATTCGTTCGAGCCGCTGCTCATCGCTGGCTTGAGTATCCGCTTCCGTCCACAGTTTGCCAGCATGATTGCGCAGCAGCAGATTGGCACCATACAGCGTCGCTGCGCCACCTTCTGCCCACAGTGGTGAGCCAACATCCAACCAGAAATGATAGGGATGCGATCGCTTGCTAGCCCGGTATTGGAAGATATTCGAGAGGGTGACAGCTTGCTGCTGCGGTTGGAGTTGCCCGACAGGATAAGGATTTGCTGTGACGGTGCCTTGCCGCAATAGGATGATAAATTGAGCCGTGATCTGATGGGTTTCTGCTAGATATTCAGCGGCGGTGTGAGTGCGTTCGGTAACTTGCCAATAGTGGTGAGCGGTTTCGATCAGTTCTCGCAGGGCTGAGAGTCGATCGAATGGCAAGTAACTACCCTGCTGGAAAAAATAACCGATCGCATCGTGCAATAAATCTAGGGGCGATGGCTGCTGCTGTTGGACTCGCTCCACCCACGCGAGAATCCGATCGTAAGCCCTAGTAGCTGTCACACCGAGTCGATCCCAACGGGGGAAGTTTGTGTAGGGTAGCAGGCGTGGCTGGGATAGGGAGGGCGCATAACAATAGTCGGCAAGTAATCCAGCTCGAACTGGATCGATCGAGTGGGCAGTTGGGGTTGGATAAATGGGGCTGAGGGTGACGAGTAAGTCAGCAATCTCATCACGGCTGGTGAGTTGGCCTAAATTAGGATAAGTCAACGCCAGCAGTGAGAGTAAGGCGCGAACGCCTGGATCGCTATTTAGGGGTAAT
>JANNDQ010000748.1:0-2848 GCA_031387965.1 Chamaesiphon sp. OTE_75_metabat_567 | reverse complement strand
ATTGGGGGTTACAACAAGCCCGCCGCAGCTTCATAATTTCGGCTAATACTTGCAGGTGTTTTTGTCCAGGGGGAGCATCAGTATCGGTGAGTTTGGCGATCGCTTTTTGACGGAGTGCCTCGTAGAATAGCATCTCGGCTTTGGAGAGTTCAACTTGGAGGGTGATCTCGGTGCGCGAGGGTAGTTCGTTGAGAACATCGCGTTTGAGGCGACGGAGGATGAATGGCTGGATGAGTTTTTTGAGCTGGAGGCGGGCGTTTTTTTGCCGCAGTTTATCGGCGGGGGCATCACCGGAACGCTCGATCGCATTGGCAAAGCGGAGGTTAAAATCATCGAGGGAGCCTAGTAAGCCTGGGTTGATAAATCGGAATAGATTCCACAGTTCGCCGAGGTGATTTTCGATTGGTGTCCCGGTGGCAATAATTTTAAATCCTGCTTGAAGATTCATCGCTGCTTGCGATCGCTTGGTAGCGAAATTCTTGATCGATTGAGCTTCGTCTAAAACGATCGTCTGCCACTGAACTTTAGCTAACATTTCAGCGACATCTTCTTGTTGCAATAAGCCATAGCTACACACCACCAAATCTAAGGGTTGTAGTCCATCTAGCACTTTTTGCCTGTCGCCATTGCCAAACTGAATCGGATTGAGCGTAGGGGCAAATTTTTCAGCTTCACTGAGCCAATTCATACAGACAGAAGTCGGGGCAACCACTAGGGTTGCGCCACCAGGGGCGCGAGTGAGAATTACCGCAAGGGATTGCAGTGTTTTGCCCAATCCCATATCATCGGCTAAACATGCCCCAACACCCCAGTGAGAGAGCCGCGCCAACCAGCGGAAGCCATCGAGTTGATAGTCGCGTAATTCCGCTTGGAGCGTCGAAGGTAATTCTGGCTCAATTTTTTCTACCTCACGCAATTTTTTGATGTGTGCTTTCCAATGTTTATCCGTTTCAACACCGCCAACATCATCGATCCAATCTCCCATCGTCAGCGCGGCGAGAGGGTGCATTCCCAGCTTCTTACCATGCTTAGTCGATACCAAGCGCAATTCATCCAGCCGTTGACGAAACTCTTTCGTGAGGGCGAGAAACTGCCCGTCACCGAGAGGGATAAACCTGCCTGGAGTACGATCGAGTAATCCCAGCAACTGCTGTAGTTCCATCACCTCGTTGTCATTTACCTGCACCTCGCCACTGGTCGCAAACCAGTCATTCTCCCGATTGATTCGCAGTTTGAAATCTTGTAAACCAGCCTGACGACTCACTCGCATCTTCTCACCTTCGGGCCATTCGATCGTCATCACATCAGCGAGAGCTTGCAATTCGATCAATAATTCGAGACAATCTTCAGGATCTTCGATCGACCATTCCCCGTCGTGTTCGGTGAGTTGCTCCAATGTGGGACAAGCACTAATTACCGCAGTTGCTAATCGGCTCTCTGCTGCCAAATCACGGCTAGTTTGGACTCGTTTGCCGTCAATCTCAGCAATTACAGTTTCGCCCCCCGTGCCAGGGCTGTAATAGGGTCCTGCGGGTGCGAATGGGCGGGAGAGGATCGTGAGTTTCAATCCAGATCCCATTGGGAATAGATGAACGTGGGGCTGTGGATCGCTGGGGACTTGCTCGATATTATCTGCACCGCCGCCGATGTCGGAATGGACGGTGACAATTTGGGAGATTGAACTAATCGCCGTGAGCACGCGCTCTTTCGCCGCAGCAGGTACTTCCAGCCGATTTTGACCACCCAAAATATCGGCAATCTTGCGATGATCGGCGCTAATTTCGATCGCCTTGAGCCGCGACGGACTCTCTTTGACGAGCATCACTGTCTGCCCAGCTTCTGGGCGGGGACTCATTTCTAAGACAATTCTGTCGCCCTTAATCGCCTTAATTGTCAGTTCTGGCTCCCCTTTGACTAGTTCGATTCTCGTTGTGGGATTACTTTCCCAAAACACTAGGGGATGCCCGATTAGTGAGATGATTGCTCGATCATCAAATCGATATTCCACAGCACCCCAACCGCCAGCGTTAGAAGCTTGCAGGTAGGCACAGACGCGGAGATCTTGCTGACTGAGATAGCTAAAGTCACTCGTACTCTTCAACCGCTTCAGGGCAATATTTCGCCCCTTCCCCCATTCACCTCTGGCATTGAGTGTCTGTTCGCGGGGTTGCAGCATCCAGCTATTGCTGCCGTAAAAAGTGATCATCCATGCCAATCTTTGACTACTAACTGCTCGTTCCGCAGTGGTAGTCAGAGCTGGTTGTTTGAGATTGGTAAGGGCGGTAAGTGAGAGTTCCCAAGGCTCTTGGGGCTGGATCAATTTGACGATGCTGGGAACGCCGATTTCTTTCTGATAGGCGCTGGTTTGTTTTTGGTAATAGCTCTGGAATTTTTCCGTGGGGTTGAGATAGGACAAAATTCCCGCTGCTTCCATTGCTAGCCAGTGATAGCCAGCGGCATTTGCTTGCGCGTAGAACCGTTCGAGAATTAATGGGAGTTGTTTGTGGGTGGCAGTTTTATCAACCCAGTGGATGCAGAGGGCGCGGATCAAAATTTCGATACTATGGTGAGTTTTCAGCGGCGTGCCTCGAAGGATGATCTCCCGCCGCTGCAATTGTCCTAGTTGTAACTCGATCGTACTTTCGAGCACATCATAAGTCGAACTCAACCACGATTGATCTTGAATTGCTACTTTAGTATGCTCTAATGCCGATCTCAAATCTGATCCTTCACCCGTGCGAAGTAATGCCAGAATCATGAATAAACCACTGATCGAATGAAAGTAGATCTTGCGTTTACCGCTTCTTTTTTTGATGTCTTTGAGTGCCTTTTCATACTCCGAGATCGC
>JANNDQ010000745.1:0-1644 GCA_031387965.1 Chamaesiphon sp. OTE_75_metabat_567 | reverse complement strand
TCCTCAAAAAGCTGGAGCATTACTCAAGCAAGCACTCACTGGTATCAATCTGCCCCCAGTATTGCTTAATACCGAATTCAAAGACGTAAATATTATCAAGTTACCCACCGCTCCAACCACAACCACTACCAAATTGCCGCAAGTTCAGATCGCCGGAATAGTAGCAATTGATAGCAAACCGCCAGTTGAAATTACCCCCCTCATTCGCCATCAATCGTTACCGTTAATTGATATCGTGCGGCAGATGAATATCTATAGCAATAACGAAGTCGCCCAAATTCTCGCAGATAGCGTCGGTGGCGCTGAGCAGGTGATGAAAATTGTCTCGACTACTGCTAAATTTCCTCCTGCTGAGATTCAACTAATCAATGGTTCTGGCTTGGGAGTCCAAAATCGGCTCTCGCCCAGAGCCGTATCTCAGATCTTCCGTACCCTCCATCAGCAACTTCAGCCCGCAAATCTGAACCTCGCCGATATTTTTCCTGTTGCTGGCGCTGAATATATCGGTACGCTCAGAGAGCGAAATTTACCTGCTGGCACCACGATCAAAACAGGTACCCTCAATGAGGTTAGCGCACTCGGTGGTGTATTACCAACTCGCGATCGCGGTTTAGTCTGGTTTGTGATCGTCAATAAAGGCACTCAAATTGCCAAGCTTCGCCAGCAACAAGATCTTCTGCTTCAATCTCTAACGAGAGAATGGGGCGCTGTCACACCCACACCTTTAGTAGTGAAGAAACACAATCGTCCTCCAGCTTATTTCGGCGATCCTGATCGTAACACTCCTATCGTCTCAAAATCTCCCTGATGGCGATCGGTCCAATCTACACCACGGGCATAATAGGTACAATCCCCGTACCGATTAAATTTATGCTATCTACTATATTATTTCTGTCGATCGACATCAATCAACTAGATCTCACTACTCACGGCTTAGTCCTAGCTCAGCAGTTTCAAAACGTGGATATTCTGGGTAATATTCAAAATGGTTGGAATGACTTTCTCCAATCTGGCAAAGCTGGTACCTTCACAATTGGATTGGTACTAGGATACGTCGTGCGGGGAATTACCCGTTAATTAATTGTCGATTATCTAAATCTCAGTATTCAGAGGTTAGCCTTGAGTTTTAATCCCGAACTATGTCGTAATGAAAGTGAAGTAGAAAGTAAATTAATAGTTCATTACTTATTACCAAAACTAGGCTATTCTCCCGACACCTGGAATCAAGAAGTAAAGTTTGGAAAAATTCGACTAGACTTTCTCGCTTTTACGCAAAAATTGCCGTTTCAATCAGATCGCCAATCTCCAATCAGTCTAATCATTGAAGCCAAGCATCCGCGCAAAAATTTAGACAAACACATTTATCAAATTCAAAACTACTTAACAAGCCTAGATATTACTTACGGCTTATTAACAAACGGCAAAGAAATTAGAATCTATCAGCAATCAACAGGTTCAGTTCAATTGGTATTTAGTTGTGCCGGACGAGATATTAGCGATCGATTAGCAGATATAATTAAAATCATTGGACGTGACTTTATCAAAGCAAGACTGGACACTCGATCGTCACCACCTCAAACTGTACCCGTTCCTGTTACTAATCCATCTCCTAAAAGATCATCGATGAAAACTATTGCCATCTAT
>JANNDQ010000737.1:0-5384 GCA_031387965.1 Chamaesiphon sp. OTE_75_metabat_567 | reverse complement strand
CCAGCCTGTTTGTGATTGATTTAATTAGGTTAATCATGATAAGTGAAGTTGATTACGACAACCCAATCGTATCAACTCTCACAGCTTAATTTCCAGTACCTAAAGATAGATGAGCGACTATTCCCAAAGATAGATTATTTGTGAGGCACTGGATAAATCTCACGCGACGTTCTAGTGCTTTTCTTTTGAATAAACTCTTGACACAGCTAAGATGGTTAAATTTGTTCGAGTAGGATAGCCAGCACTGCTTGAGTCTGAGGTAGACTGTCAACGACGATCGCTGTACAGAGCAACATCATATACAGGATTGAATACTTAAACATTGATTTAGCCACAGTTTTATCAGTTGGGGCTTGTAATAATTTCCAAGCTTCAGAGATGAAAACACCGCCCAATCCGATCGCCGATACACCATAAACGGCTCCAGCGACACCCAAAGGATATACCAATAACAGCGTAGTTGGAATCAGCAAAAGGGTATAAATCCAGATTTGTTTAACTGTGGCAACTTCGCCCGCAACTACGGGTAACATTGGAATTCCCACCTTGGCATAATCATCCTTGATCATTAGTGCCAGTGCCCAAAAGTGTGGTGGAGTCCAAATAAACACGATCGCAAATAATACCCAAGCTTCGATACTCAAGCTATTAGTCACTGCTGCCCAGCCAACCAGCGCAGGGATAGCTCCAGCAGCTCCACCAATCACGATGTTTTGCGGCGTATGACGTTTGAGTAGGTGAGTGTAAATCAACATGTAGAAGCCAATTCCTGCCATCGCCAGTAGAGCAGCTAAGAGATTGGTAAAAACTGCCAGGATCGTGAAGGATAGTCCAGCTAAAACTGTGGCGAAAATTCCGGCGTGGAGGGGCTTAACTCGACCAGAAGGAATGGGGCGACTGCGAGTCCGTTCCATCGTATAATCGATGTCTCGATCGTAAATACAGTTCATTGTTTGAGCGGAAGCAGCAGCAAACATTCCACCAATTACGGTGACTAAGAAGAGGACTGGATCTGCGGCTCCATCCGCTGCCATCCACATCGCGGCAGCTGTCGTAATTAGTAACAGCGGAATAATCCTCGGCTTGGTGAGTTGATAATAGCTCTGAATAACTTCTAAGAAACTTTGGTGCTTAGACTCTATCGGTTGTTCAAGAAGTTCTTGCATATTAAGGAATCGGGATACTTGGTAAACATAAAAAGTTTCGATGCACGTAGCATGAACATGCTGCTTTAAGATCGAGCTACAAGCGTAGAATTACTGGATCGCCATAACAGTCCAGTGACAACAACTAATGCACCGAGTAACATTGCGCCGATCGACTGGTGAGCAACAGTGAGAGTTTCAACTTGAAGATGAAGCTTGAAAGTAGCTGTACCTAGCAAGATTTGCAAGACCAATAATCCACCTACAATATTCGCAAAAGTACGATAATACTTTGGTAAATCTGCGCTGCGCCAAATATAAATCACTACTGCAACACAACTCAGCGTGGCTGGAATAACTCCAATTAAGTGGCTGTTCATCACTGTGCAGAGTTCGGAATTGCCAAAACATTGATGCAGCGCCCATCTAGAGCCAACTAAGCCGCCGAGGATGCTCTGGATATAAACGAAGACAGCAGCAGCAAGCGAGAGGTAAGGAAGCCGACGGGCGTGAGAATTTGAGTACTGGCTGACTGGCAGTAGGGATGTGCCGATCGCCAGTAAAGTCATAAAGAATAGCAGTGCTGTACCCAAATGAGCTGTCACGATGTCAAATCGAAGTAGCTCAGTCACAGTCAACGCCCCCAGTGTTCCTTGGACTAGGATTAAACCCAGTGAAAAAGTAGTTGCCCAAGGTAGCCACTGCGGAAGTTGGGTGCGGTACCACCAGGATGAGCCAACTAATAGCAACGTGCTCAAACCAATTAATCCAGCATCCAAGCGATGAAACCACTCCAAAAATACCTGAAGATTCATCTGTTGAGTGGGTACTAGTTGCCCGTAGCAAAGCGGCCAGTCAGGACAAGCCAAGCCAGCATTCATTACCCTAGTCGCACTACCTACAGCCATTAGCAGCAGCGTGGCGAAGGCAATCTTCCAAATTGAGCGACGAATCCGAGTCTGAATAATACTATTTCCTTGGCTAGACTGGGATTTATTTTCGTCAGCAGGATATTGAGGGACAAATGCAGAGTCTGACATAGTTTAAGTGATACTAGCGTTGGGTTGTCTAATCGTGTTTTTTAGCTACGCTACCTCAGTCAATCATTCCCAAACTAGCATTAATACCTAGTCAGGGTGAGTCGGGTAACCGAGGGTTTGATCGACTTCAACTAACTGCTTGACCAAAGTAACCTATACTCTGATTGGGTTTTAGGGTGAATTAATCTAGATCCCAAAGAAAATGTTAAAGATCGATTTTGGGATACTTCGCTCAGATATCTGACTTGTGTGGAGCAGCAATCCCAAAGAAAGTCTGAAGAAATGCAAATAAGTGCCGATCGCTCTAATCGGCTACGGTACCTTAGTAAAGGTAGTGAATCTAAATATATCTTCACATCGCCATTATCTTAAACTTTTAACCTCGAAATGAATATTCCTAGCTCAATCATCACCCTCCTGCTGGGCGTAGGGCTAACCCTAGTTAGCCTCTGGTATGGACAAAACCACGGACTGATGCCTGTTGCTGCTTCAGAAGAAGCAGGACACATCGATGGCTTATTCAATGCCATGATGACCATCTCCGTCGGATTATTTTTACTAGTTCAAGGCATCATTGTTTACTGTGCAGTTAAATTTCGACGTAAACCTGGAGAACTCGGTGATGGTGCCGCGATCGAAGGCAACGTACCATTAGAAATATTATGGACAGCTATCCCTGCTGCTGTTGTGCTCTGGATCTCGATCTACAGTTTTGAGATCTACAACGAAATGGGTGGTTTCGATCCGAGCGCGGACGGGATGCACGCCATGCACGGGATGCCCGCAGGCAAAGGCAGCGCGATGGCTGGAACCTTAGATGGTGTGCCTCAAGGTAGCCCAATGATTGCCGCACTCGGTGTCGGTGCTTCTCCTGCCAATCAGGGTAAGCCTGCTGCTGTCAATGTCAATGTCTTGGGACTGCAATACGCTTGGATCTTCACCTATCCAGATGTCAATATTACTTCTGGCGAACTCCACGTTCCAATTGGTAAGGAAGTTCAGCTCAATATGAATGCTCAAGATGTCATTCATGCTGTCTGGATTCCCCAGCTCCGGCTCAAGCAAGACGTAATTCCTGGCACCCAGACTCAACTCCGGTTTACCACCAATAAAGTCGGTACCTATCCCCTCCGCTGTGCCGAACTCTGCGGTGGCTATCATGGTTCGATGGTGACCCAAATGATCGTTCATACTCCCGAAGAGTACGACACTTGGATTGCTAGCCAGCAAGAATCAGCTCAAGCTCAAGCAGAAGTTGTCAAGCAGACGATTGCGATGAACCCTGCCAATCTCTCGACAGGTAGTTATCTTGCTCCCTACGCCACAGAAATGGGCGTGAAACCAGAGATGGTTGAGCATCTGCAACATCAGCATCATGACATGGGTGAATCGATCGCATCTGCAATGAGATAGTGGGTTGCGTTGATCTTACCCACCCCGCCCTGGAGGGGATTTTCCATCAAGCCTAAAAAGTAGCTAAATGTAGGGTGGGCAATGCCCACCAACTACAATACATGCTCGAAATCGATATTCTGTAATCACTCGTGCAGATTGTATCGATCTCAAAAGACATTTAAATTAGGTATTTTCCTAAAGCCTAAAGCCTAAAACCTAAAACCTATCTTATGACAGCAGAACTATCAATTCCAACCCAAATACCCAAGGAAGATGATGTCGTTGTTCATCATCGCACTTGGAAGGACTACTTCACATTTAGTACCGATCATAAAGTGATTGGGATTCAGTACTTTGTGACTGGATTTATCTTCTACATTATTGGTGGATTATTAGCCGAAGGAATTCGGACAGAACTAGCCACTCCCGATGCCGATTTAGTCGATCCTGCCACGTACAACAGCATGTTTACTATGCACGGTACGATCATGATCTTCTTGTGGATTGTGCCAGCTGGAACCGGAGCATTTGCGAACTACCTCCTGCCCCTGATGATTGGGGCGAGAGATATGGCATTTCCTAAGCTCAATGCTGTGGCATTTTGGATTATTCCACCCACAGGGTTATTACTAATTCTTAGCTTCTTTTTAGGTCCCGCTCAGGCTGGTTGGACTTCATACCCGCCACTGAGTTTACTCACTGGTAAAGTGGGTGAAGGGATCTGGATTATGACCCTATTATTACTGGGAACATCTTCGATTTTGGGAGGAATTAATTTCTTCACCACGATCCTAAAGATGCGGGTTCCTAGTATGTCAATGATGCAGATGCCCCTATTTTGTTGGGCGATGTTGGCAACTTCAATCCTGATGTTAATTGCAACTCCAGTTCTCGCTGGCGCGCTGATTTTACTCTCCTTTGACTTAATCGCTGGAACGGCGTTTTTCAATCCAGTTGGTGGTGGTGAGCCAGTAGTTTATCAGCACATGTTCTGGTTCTACTCTCACCCAGCCGTATACATCATGGTACTACCCTTCTTTGGGGTAATTTCGGAAGTAATTCCTGTCCATTGTCGTAAGCCGATTTTTGGGTATGGCGCGATCGCGTATTCTAGTATGGTGATCAGTTTCCTCGGCTTGATTGTCTGGGCACACCACATGTTTACCAGTGGCACACCACCGTGGTTGCGGATGTTCTTCATGATCACCACGATGGTAATTGCGGTGCCGACGGGGATTAAAATCTTCGGCTGGTTAGCGACAATGTGGGGCGGAAAAATTACCCTCAATAGTCCGATGCTATTTGCAATGGGCTTTATTTCTACCTTCGTTATTGGTGGAATTACGGGCGTAATGTTGGCGGCGGTGCCATTTGATATCCACGTCCACGATACCTACTTCGTTGTCGCTCACTTGCACTATGTGCTATTCGGCGGTAGCGTCTTCGGCATCTACACAGGGATTTATCACTGGTTCCCTAAAGTCACCGGACGACACATCAACGATACCTGGGGTAAAATCCACTTCGTGCTCACCTACGTCGGTTTTAACGTGACTTTCCTACCGATGCACATTCTCGGATTACAGGGAATGCCGCGCCGGATTGCGATGTATGCGCCAGAGTTTCAAGGCTTGAATCAAGTTTGTACTTACGGTAGCTACGTGCTGGCGATTTCGACAGTTCCATTCTTAGTCAATGCGATTTACTGTGCTTACAAGGGTGATAAAGCTGGGAGCAATCCTTGGAATGCGCTAACTCTTGACTGGCAGACTACCTCGCCACCAGAAATCGAAAATTTTGAGGT
>JANNDQ010000635.1:0-1696 GCA_031387965.1 Chamaesiphon sp. OTE_75_metabat_567 | reverse complement strand
TGGTGAAAGAAACGGAGATTTATCTGGTCAAGTCTGGTACTGGAATAGACAAACTAATTTAGGTCGTGCATTTGATTCTTCGACAGGGTATGACTTTACCGCACTTGAAGGCGGGATGCCTTCGCCTGATTGCTCTTGGATTGAGAAATCTCGACTAGAAGGGGTATCTTTGGAAAAGTTTTTTTCAATTGCACCTGATTTTGTGATTGAACTACGTTCTAGTAGTGATAATCTGAAGCCAACACAACAGAAAATGATCGTATATCAACGGGTAGGAGTGCGAATGGGTTTACTGGTAGATCCCCAACAGCAACGAGTGGAGATTTACAGACCAGGGCAAGAAGTAGAGATTTTAGAAGTTCCCAGTTCAATTGATTGTCATGAAGTTATGCCAGGGTTTGTGCTGGATCTGAGCCGAATTTGGTAGGGTCTACTTTGATGTTAGATTTAATTTTGGCAATCTCAAACAAAACAATGGCTTAACACGACTGATAAAATTACCGCTATTTTTGATAACCTATCCGAAAATAAACGTGAGGAAGTTTTGAATTTTGCCCGTTTTCTCTATCAAAAAGCTTGATCGGTAGGGATCAAATTTAGCTCAAACCTACTTCGATCTCAAGGTCGATCGATCTCGATCATTCTGGGAGCTTGTTTTGCCAAGTATCGGTGGGAAAGTTTGGTGGAGAATGCTTAACGTAGTTGTCGCAATAACAATACTTATGAGATCGATCGAATGGATGGAGATCGAATCTGCTAACAAAATAGCAAGCCGAAGTTTCTGTGACCGATGAGTTAGTTCGTAGGCATTGGCCCATCCTACAGTTCTGCAATTTTGCAAAGCTTCCTATTTGACCTAAAATTAAGATATCCCTCACTAGCGGCCAAACTAAGCGAGGGATATCCAGCAGCACGAAACTGCAATAACAAATTATTTAATAGCATTATGACACAAAGTAGTGAACCAAATGATTTCCGCTCTGAAATGGATCGCCGACTTGGGCACCTAAACAGACGGATAGAACGATTGGAAGATACTCAGATCTCACCACAGGAGTTTGCTAGAGCGTTTGAGCGTGTAAATAGTGATACTAGTGATATTAAGCAAGATATTGCTGACCTGAGAAATGAGATGAATAGCAAAATTGATGCTCTTAGCTCTGAGTTAAATGGCAAAATTGATACTATTTTGAGACACATTACCGCGTCGGGTAATGATTAATTGGGTCGGTACAAATAGCGATAGCGATCGATCTGTCAAGATGAAAAATACTTCTACTGTGTCACCGATGCTACCAGCGGGAACCTGAAGTTCGATTTTGTGTTCAGCTTGAATAGTTGTAGTGATGTGTAGAGCTGATTGCGTCGAATTTAGCTCAAACCTGGGATCTTAGGGTCGATCGATCTCGATCATTCTGGGAGAATATTTTGCCAAGTATCGGCGGGAACGTCTAGTGGAAAATGCTTAACATTGGTTGTCGCAATGACAAAATTGTGACTGCATTGCACGATGGCTTGAGCTGATAAAATCATATCAGCATCGAGGGCTTTATTATCAGCAGCAGGTCTGCCTTGTTGTCTGGCTTCTGCCCATAGTAATGCTGCTCGACGCATAACCGTGGTATCAATCGGCAAATATACAACTGCATTGGATGAGATAAAACTATCTAACCGTTGTAAGCCATTAACTTTGTTA
>JANNDQ010000578.1:0-7908 GCA_031387965.1 Chamaesiphon sp. OTE_75_metabat_567 | reverse complement strand
CCGATGAACGGGAAATGGTACAAAACGTTCCGCTCGAAATTTTCTGAATCTTCTGGATCGTCGTAATACGTGTAATCTCCAACAATGATATTGGGATTCGACACTGTGTTCTGAATGAAGCAGATTTGCGGAAACCCCTTCATTGGATGCTTGTCCTTCGGATCTGCTCCGTACAAAGTCGATCGCTCCCAGCTTTCAAAAATGCATTATCTCTGTATCTTATTCAAAAACTCAAAACTACTGTCTCAACCTGTAAGCGAAGCAGTAGAACTATTTATTAGACTGACAGATTCAGTCTAACACCCCCATTTGGTGCAGTTAGATGGACAAATATCCATCTATTACTGGAGAAAAGGGTGATTATATGGACATTTGTCTGTATAACACGCCTAAATTGGGCGATTAGGCTGAATATATTCAGTCTAAATACCCTAGAAATTAATTAATCGGACTTGAAACTATTTGTAACAAACGTTAATCCATATATTCAGAGGCAGACAATCGCCCACAAAGATCTCAAATGGGTTCTATAATCAACGTGCGTCTTCAAAGGGGGATCGATTTGACTTGTCTATTTTGGTGGGGTAAATTGGTATTAGATAGGTCAAAACCTTAAAAAATGAAGCAAAACGATGACAATAATAGATCTGTAGGTTGGGTTGAAGGATGAAACCCAACACACCCAACTAAGTTTGATGAGCTAATTCGCCAGCAACGATTGCGACGTATTCAGCACAAACAGAGAACGTAAATAATGTCCGCATTGGAACTCCAAACTCATTTTTATTCTCGTATTACAGCCAGAGTGCTAGGGTGTTTAAATAGGGGATTAATTACAGTTATCATGTGTCCAGGACATGGAATAGTTCTAATAGAACCAATCCCTGTGGATTGGGTTCCCATCGATCTGAGAATGCCAAATAGTGAGTTCGATATTTTGATAGAATTTCCTGGAGGAAAGAGAATTCGGGTTTTACGAAAGGATGAGGTTTGTCTAGAAATAGAATGTTAATTTGCAATTTCTAGCAAATAGAAAAATATCATATCCAATCCCAACCATAATAGAAAACTAGCCCGAGTTAACCGTAATGCTTGGTGAATAATATCTGAAGTAATTGGGTGGAGATCGTCACCTAATAGCGGCTTCGCTTGCACTTCTCCCCGATAATAATTAATCCCGCCGACTTGAACTCCCAATGCTGCGGCATAGGCACATTCACTCCAGCCAGAATTAGGGCTGGGATCTTTGATGGCATCTCGCCGACAGAGCCTCCACACGGTTTGAGGCTTGCCAGAAATCAGACTCAACGTCAACACTGATAATCGACAGGGGAGCCAGGTGAGCAGATCTTCAGCTTTAGCACTACACCAGCCCAGATCGGCGTATGGCTCTCGTCGATAGCCGACCATCGAATCTAGCGTACTAGCGGCTTTATACGCCATTGCGAGGGGTACAGCCCCGATTGCGGGGATGAATGCACCGACGATCGCATAGAACAAGGGAGCCATTACTCCATCGATCGCATTCTCAGTCACAGTTTCAAAGATGGCGCGATTTATTTCAGGAATAGTTAATTTATCGGTGTCTCTACCCACATACATACTGAGTTTCGATCGAGCTAAATCTAGATCGTGGCGATCGATCGCAACTAAGACATCTTCAGCCGCTTGGCGCAGACTTTTACCTGCGAAACAGCTAGCTAACATAATCGATTGCACTGCAGTACTTAATACCGGATGTACCTGCTGACAAACATAAATTACCAGCCAACTAATTCCGCCTGTACCGATAATTAGTCCCCCAAATAATATCACTCCACCAATCCGCCGAGGATATTGACGATCGCAGTATTTGAGCGTAATTTTAGTAAAAAAATCAATAACCCAACCCATAACTTGTACCGGGTGCAACCATCCCCACGGATCGCCAATTAGGTAGTCTAGGTAAGCAGCAATCAGGAGGGGGTAGAGGGTAGAAGGTAGAGGGTAGTTCATAATTGCCAACTTTCAACTGAATTTTACCCTAAAGCTTAAACCTAAAGCCTAAAGCCTACTTACCATCTAATTTGGGCTTTATACCAACCTTGCTAGGATCGCTAGGGCGAATCTCTTCGATCGAGATGAGTGATTCCATTACCGATTTGACAATTGGGGCGGCGACAGTACTACCCAAGGCTTTTTCCAGCCCTTTCGGTCGATCGACTGCGGCGAAAACGATATAACGGCGCTTGGCATCCACAGGTAAGATGCCGATAAAACTCGTGATTTTCTGGGTTTTATCACGGTAACTACCATTCACAGCCTGTTGAGCAGTCCCAGTTTTGCCAGCAATTCGATAGCCGGGGATTTGGGCTAATTTGCCAGAACCATTAGTCACTACTGTTTCCATCATTTTCAGGACAGATTCAGCCGTGGCGGGTGAAAAAATCTGGGTGGGAGCAGGGACTGTGGGTTTATCCTTGCGGACACCTGCGCTGTCAAACAAGCCTTCGACAACGTGTGGAGTGACCAGTTTGCCGCCATTGGCGAGACTGGCATTCAGCGTCACTAGTTGCATCGGGGTGAGCGTAAAACCTTGCCCAAAGGAGTTATTGGCGCGATCGACTGGCAGCTTTTCAAATTTTTCGCGGGGGAGAATCGCACCTTGTCCTTCAGTCGGTAAGTCGATTCCGTATTTTTGACCTAACCCAATTCGCTGCATCCAGTTATAGTAAGCATCCGGTTTCAATCGCTGCATGATTTTCACCATCCCGACGTTACTAGAAACTTCGATCACTTTGGCAATATCAATGTTGCCATACTTTTCAAGGTGGGAGTTCTTAATCGGCTGCTCGCCCTTGTAGGGAATGACAAAGCCTGGATCGTTGATGATTGTACTGGGCTTGATCACCCCATTTTCCAGGGCAATTGCGACTGCGATCGGTTTAAATGTCGATCCTGGTTCGCACGGCTCAGTCACCGCCCAATTTTGAAGCAAACTCGTTGCCTGCTCTTGATTCTTACCAGATTTTTGCTTGTAGTCAATCAGAGATTTAGAGACATGATTCGGATCGTAGGTTGGTTCGACAACCAGCGATCGTAAGGCTCCAGTATCCGCATCCATCACAATTACCGTCCCTCGCTTAGCTCCCCACTCTTCCATTTGCTGCTTCAAGATTTGCCGGGAAGCGCGTTGCAGGCGGAGATCTACCGTGAGCCGGAGTCTCAAGTCATCCGTGTACAAATAATCTGGCGTAACTCGATCCGGTAAAATTTCGCCCTTCTTCGTTCGCGTCAACTGATAACTTTTAACTTCCCGCTTGAGTAATAGTGACTGACTGTATTCGATCCCAGCTTTTGCTTGACGATTTTTGCCTTGATCATCGAAACCGACATAACCGAGAATCTCTGCCATCGCGTTCTCTTGAGGATAGAAGCGAGTGTAGTCCAGATCACTCTGTTGGAGATCCACACCCTCGAAATTTAACACTCTGATTCGATTGCCAATGTCTTCCTGTAAGCCAGTAGCAATTAGTACTGATATTTTGGCGTTCTGAAATTTTTCTGTCAGTTTCTGAACATCTTGACCTAAAATTGGTGCAAGCCGTTGAGCCATCTCTAATGGCTCAATCTTCCGCTCAAGTCCACCCTTGGGAAATCCTTTGCCCGTCAAGCGTTCACTAAATTTACGAGGGCGAACATAAAGAGTGTAACTAGGTCTGTCGATCGCGACTTGATTGTTCAATCGATCGACAATCGTCCGGCGCGGGACAAATGGGCGCACCGTGACACTCTGTCTTGCCTGTGCCTTTTGAGTCAGGTTTGGTGAATCGATCGCCTGGAGCCAGATTAATCTCAGCAGTAACCCCAATACGCCCAAACCCATCGCGATCCAGACTCCAGTGATGCGACCACTCAACAACGGTGCTACCTTGACATTGCGGTCAATGAGTCGATCGCTCCCAGAGGGATGTCGCCAACCCATCACAGTCGATCTGAATGAAAATCGATGATTGCTGCCAAGTTTTCTGGACTTCTTCCGACGGGTATTGCTCATTTAGCTAAGGCATTTGCGATCGTAGGCACAAAAAAAATTATTATTTGATTGTATCTTAACAAAACCGTAACATTTCACACGATCAAATGCAAAAAATCGGTTAGGATCTGAACACGCGGCTGTCTAGCGATTTTAAAATAAATCTCTAAAAAGTATCAGATAGATTAAGATTAAGGACGATTAGCTAGCCAGTTTAGAGCATGTCCAAGTAATTCTCTAGCTTATTTCAAGTTGCTAATTATACATTTGCTTTACCGAGTAATTTATAAGCATCTATTCAGACAACGGACATCTAAGCTATTGTTGATTACAATATCCACAAAACTAGTTGTTATAAATGAAACAGCAAAGTAGTTCAATCGTAATAGCACTACTATTGGTAGCTGGCGGTAATAGTATTAGAACTAATGCCCAGACCGCTGCTGATAACTTCCCTCTGCCCACAACTGTACCATCTGGGACGAAAGTCCAGATTGATGGTTCTAGCAGTCTCCAAGCTGTCAATCAAGGTCTCAGAGAACGATTCCAAAAACAGTTCCCAGGTACCGATGTCGCAGTACCGACCCAATATCAAGGGAGTGATAGTGGAGTCAAGGCAGTTGCCGAAGGCAAAGCCGATCTCGCTGGAATTGGTCGGTTACTGACAAAAGATGAGAAAGCTCAAGGGCTAGCCGCTAAGACCATCGGCAGATCCAAAATCGCCATCATCGTCAAAGATAGTAATCCCTACACTGGTAATCTCACCCTCAAAGATTTCGCCAAAATTTATCGCGGTGAAATCACTGATTGGTCACAATTACCCAGTGCCAATGGAGCTAAGGGGAAAATCAAGGTCATCGACAAGCCGGAAACTAGCGATACGCGGCGCGCATTTGCCAACTATCCAGTGTTCCAAAATGGCAAACTCAAGACTGGTGAGAATGCTGAAAAAATCACCGAAGATTCTACCCAAGCTGTAGTCGATAAATTGGGTGAAGATGGCATTGGTTACGCACCTGCGGATCAAATCAAAAACATTCCAGGCATCAGAGCTGTTACCCTCCACAGCACCCAACCAGACAACCCTAAGTATCCCTTCTCTCAGCCATTAGCCTACGCTTACAAAAATAAAGACGGGAAAGTTACTGAAGGAGCCAAAGCATTTCTTGGTTTTGTCGCCGATCCTAGTGGTCAAGCAGCAATCAAAGAGTCTGTTGCGGCTGGAGCAGCGGCAGGCACTGTGGGTACGACTCCAGTTCCAGGCGTAACTGTCCCACCTGCGAATACCACCGAAACCACAACAACACCTCCAGCAGGTACCGCCCCAGGTACTACAGGTACCGAGCAAAGCGCCACAACTACCACCACAACCACTACTACTGGCACTAATACTGGCAAAAATGACTTCCCTTGGTGGATTCTGCCGTTAGTGGCGATCGCTGGTGGACTATTGTGGCTCGTTGGGCGCAAGCAGCCTGTCGAAACCGCACCAGTCCCTCCTGTCGCGGAGCCAACATCAGGCATCAGACCCCTTTATCCACCACCACCACCTAATCGAACTGCCCGTGGTGACGGTCTATCCGGCGATCTATCCGGTGACTTAACCTCTAGCTCAACTGGCTACCGTCCCTCTAGTGATCTAAGATCTGGTGACTTGAGATCTGGCGATCTGTCAGGGTTGCCCATCCCGCCAACGATCGATCAACCCAATCTCAACACCCCTAATATTAATTTCAATGGTGTCGTAGATACTGTCAAAACTCAGTCTGACAAAATCGGACTCGCAGGCGCTGCCGCGATCGCAGGTGGTGCGGCAGCAGTAGCCGGACTTGGCGCAGGTATGCTCGACCTTTCTAAGGATCGGGTAGAAGATTTACCTAGTGATGTCCGTCTCCCTGAAATTAAAGCTCCAGAGATTGACCTCTCAAATCCCCTAGAAGGACTCAAAGACAAGTCATCTAACCTCATCCCCAACTTAGATGTTAACAACCCTCTAGAAGGGATTAAGGACAAGGCTGGTGACTTTATTCAAGGTGGTGGTGCAACTGCTGCCGCGATCGGTGGAGCTGCTGTAGCGGGTGGAGCTGGTTTAGTCGCTGGTGCAGGCAAGTTTTTTGACCGCGACCATCCCGAATCATCGGATCTGAGCTTAGAAACGCCTGATTTCAACTTTGGCAATCCGTTGAATACTGTCACAGACAAAGCTAGCGATCTTCAGGATCGGGCTGGTGATTTGATTCCTGACCTCAATGACGATCCATTTAACTTTAGCAATCCGCTGGATACTGTCACAGCCAAAGCTGGAGATCTTCAAGATCGGGCTGGTGAATTAATTCCTGACCTTGAGCTTAATGACGATCCATTTAACTTTGGCAATCCATTAGATACTGTCAAGGATAAAGCTAGCGATCTTCAAGATCGGGCTGGTGAATTAATTCCCGATCTCAACGACGATCCATTTGACTTTGGCAATCCATTAGATACTGTCAAAGACAAAGCTAGCGATCTCCAAGATCGGGCGAGTGATTTGATCCCTGGTGACATGGATCTAGATTTTTCATTCGGGGACTTAACAGGTAAAGCTGGAGATTTTCTCTCCGGTGGTGGAGCCGCAGCTGGAGCCGCTGGAGCCGCAGCAATTGCTGGTGGAGCCGCTTTATTTGGTGGCGAGAAGCCGCAAATCGCTGACTTGGAACTATCTAATCCTGAATTAGATACTTTCGATCGTGATTTAGAATCAATTAGCCTCGATGGCTTAGAAGAAGACCCCTTTGCAGGTTTATCAGACTTACTTGGTGAAGAAACTGGAGACATTTCTGACGACCCAAAGCCTGAAACCAGTGATTTCCGATCCAGTCTCAAAGACAAAGCAGCCGACCTAATCGAAGACGGAAAAGGTTTCGGTGGTGCAGCTTTGGCTGGTGGTGCAGCAGCAGCAGTTGGCGCAGGACAAGCAGTCCAATCTTTCTTCAAGGGGAAAGATGCTCCAGCAGCCAGCAGCGATGATATCTCTGGTAACCTCTACAGTGAAGGTCAAATTACCCTCGTATCGCCTAGCGCTACTCAAGCTTACGCCCACTGGGAAATCCCCGTGCGGTTAAAGAAACAGTTGCGGGAGCAAGGCGGTCAGAAATTGGTAGTGCGCTTGTATGACATTACCAATGCTGGCTCGAATATCGATTTACCAAGTGTTTTTCAAGAGTTTGAATGCAGTGATTCTGCCTGGGATCTAGAAATTCCCATCCAGCAGAGCGAACATCGTTACTTAGCTGAAATTGGCTATGTAACTGCTGATAGTCGCTGGTTAATGCTGGCTCGTTCCGCTCCTTTATGGATTCGATCGAATTCAGCTAATACTTAGATATGGTTGAGATATGAGTTAGATAACTCATACTTCTAGTAACTAACAAAAGCAGTAATTTCCAATCGGAAGTTGCTGCTTTTGTTTATTAGTAATTTATGCAAGATCCCTACCTCGTACAGTATGTTCTCTATTTTCCCCAGCTCCAATCCTCAGTTCAGTCTCAGTTCAAACTGAATTTACTGATTGACGGACAAATCTTTTTCCCGTAGGTTGGGTTGCGGATGCAATCGCGCTGTAGGCGAGCGGAGCGAGACGTGTCGCTAGACGGCTTCCGCAACCCAACCTACCGATTTTGGTTGTTTCAGGAGTTTTGTCCGTCAATCAGCTGAACTTAATTAATAATTAATAATTATTAATTAACTGATATTTTCATCCCCTCGCGGGCAACGATCGATCCTGAAAAAACTTGAGTAGATTGAGCCTCAATTTTTGACATAAAATCATCATCATGACTGGGATCGTGATGGAAAATTACTAACTTTTTCACTTGAGCAGCCGTGGCAACTTTCACCGCTTCTTGCCAAGTCGA
>JANNDQ010000556.1:0-2700 GCA_031387965.1 Chamaesiphon sp. OTE_75_metabat_567 | reverse complement strand
ATTTAACTCACCACTAACGGTACATCTGACTTATCCCCAGAATTAGCATTACTAGACTATTGAAGTCGATCGATGATTTCAATCATATCCCGCTCAAACACCACCTGAGCGCGATTTGTTCTGCCACCTAGATACAATTTGCCATCTTTAGTTACCGCCCAAACTTGAGAGTGTGAGAAGTAACTCATCACAACACCCAACATCAGTAAACCAAAGCCTAAATAAACGATCGGAATCCCTGGATCGGCTTTAATTTGTAGCCCCGTACCACCAATAACTTCCAGAATTTTCAAGGTTACACCATTGACTTCTAATGAGCTACCAGCTCGGACACTAGAAACTAATTTGCCCTTAGTATCATAAACAAGTAATGTTCCCTGCAAGTCTTTTGCTAGCAGTGAAACACCTTCACTCAAATCTGGTTTAGTCGGAATCCAAGTTCCCCAAATTCGATTTTGAACGCCTTGTCCTAATTGAGCCATTGGCAATCTAAAGATTGGACTGTTATTTAGTTGAATCTTCACCCCAGAAATTGACCAATCGGTTTGATAGTAATAAACTCCTTGATACTTTAATGGTTTATTGACATGAATTGTTTGTCGATCGAGTTCTTTTTTACTGCTATTATCAATTACTGACAGGTCAGAATAAAACTGATCGATCGTCCCCAGCGGAGTGTACTCAATCCAGAAGCGATTGACTTTTACAGACCAATCCTTGGGTATTTGATTCTTAGCCAACGGGCCAGCGTCAAGAATATTTTTGACCTGAAAAGTTTCACCACTCGGCACCATTTCTTGAGCAAGAAAACCAGTCATCGCCCCCCAAACACCACCCAACAAAGTAAGAATCATCCCGATGTGAACGATGATCGGCCCAATTTTACCAATTAGACCTTTGCGGGCATAAACCTTATCACCTTCGGTAAATATCTTATACTTCTTGACCTCTAGCTGTTCTGTTAAAGCTGTTAGATCTTGATCGTCAATTTCAGCACTAAGTGCTAACTTCTGAAAGAACTTAGGATTATCATAAAACTTCCATTTCCGCGCCGACTTGAGCATCGGTAATTGAGTGGTTAAAGTACAAGTCAGCAAGCTAATGCCAAACAGGACTAACAGCGCCAAGTACCACCACGTTCTATACACATGGTCTAATCCAATTACTTGAATTACTTTCCAAGTCAGAAAGCCAAATAAAGCTGGGCTTTCTGGATAGTTATTTTGATAAAATCCTGGAGTTTCACCCTGCTCGATTACAGTTCCAGAGATACTTACAACAGCAATAATTAGCACTAGAGCGATCGCAAATCTGAGATTTGCAATTACTGGTACAATTCTCTTCTTCCACCAACGTTGAGGAATTTGGAAGATATTAGTTGAAGTAGTTGGCTGAGATTCGATCGTCATCTGTTTTATGCTTTAGGTTTTATGCTTTAGGCTTTAGATTAAGAATTTCGTAGGGTGGGCGCTGCCCACCAGCTATAAATTCAGATAGTTTATATCTTCTCGCTGACTATATTTTTGATTTTAGATGTGTTGCTAAATTAATTCGTGGGCAGTGTCTTGCTTTGCTAAACCGTCGGGAAACCCGACGTTGGCGGAGCCTCTCCGAATAGGAGACGCGCAAATCGCTGCTCACCCTACATTTATTATTGATATTTTAAAAAGTAGGAATTCTCGTTAACAAAGAAAACACTCCAAACCCAATTAAAAGTACTCCACTCGTTGGAGTAATCCAGCCAGACCATTTGCGAACTTCTAATAACTTTTTGATTACCGCCGTAAACGTCCCCGCTAGTATTAATGGTGCCACATAACCAGCTGTGTATGCTAGCAGCAACCCTGCACCTAATCCAACATTGCCAGTACTGGCAACCCAAGCCAGCAAGCTTGCTAACACTGGTGTACTGCAAGGAGAAGCGACTAGCCCGAAGGTGACACCCAACAGGTAAGAACGGACTCCATCAGGCAAATTCTTGGGAATCCAATCCATCCCGCCAAAATCTGGAAGTTGAAATGGTAGGGCTTCCAGCAAATTCAAGCCCATCAGAATCGCTACCACACTCACAAAAATCGGCAATCCTAACCCAATTTGACCGTAGACTTTGCCGACTACCGCAGCAAAAATGCCCAAGCCAGCCAGCGTCGTCGCAATTCCCCCACAGAAAAACGTCGATTGGAGTGCTGCTTGCCAGCGGCTTTTGTACTCATAGCCGCCAATATAGCCGATCGTAATCGGTAACATCGAGAGCGTGCAAGGAGTTAGACTAGTTAGGAGTCCCGCTGAGAAAATTGTCACCACCGATACCCAGGTAATCTGTGTCAATTGCTCGGTCACTAGTCCGTTGGCAAAGTGTTCGAGTTGATATAATCGGGTCTGGAAGTCGATCGCCAGGATATTCATGAGTGTAGAAGATAAGAATTATTTTCAATCAGGATCAGCTCAAAGATAATTGATGACTAGTTGCCGATCGAGTAACAGTCATGAGATAATTATAGGCTGTGTCTATTTTATTCCCAAGTTGGGTCTGTAAAGAGTATGGCAGCCAAAAAGGGCGTTCGGATTATCATTACGCTGGAATGCACTGAGTGCCGCACTAACACTGCGAAACGCTCTGCTGGTGTATCCCGCTACACAACTATGAAAAACCGTCGGAACACCACCGCTCGGTTAGAGTTGAGCAAGTTCTGTCGTTAC
>JANNDQ010000518.1:0-10302 GCA_031387965.1 Chamaesiphon sp. OTE_75_metabat_567 | reverse complement strand
CTAAATATTGGATTCCGGTTGCTGAGATACCACGCAATTCGCTCGGTAAGGTTTTAATTCAATCGGCAATAGAAATTGCTAGAATTGAGGTAGATCGACTTAGATTAGATTCAACTTAAAATTGATTGTCGATCTGGCGTTCTAGTTCGATGATACTGGTTGAGTTATCTAATTTAACATTGGCTAGCGCGATTTTATCAAGCAATGACATTTGACTATCAATTCTCATTTGTGCCTCTGCTTCAGTAGATCGATCTCGATCCATAACTCGCTGTAATTGGATCGATCGATCGCAACTAACCACCCAAATCTCTGTCACTAAATCGGTCATTTTAGCTTCAAATAGTAGGGGAATCGCCAGTACTGCTGTAGCAGTGGACGGAAGATGGCTAATCTCGGCTTCAAGACAATCCCGCACGTAGGGATGAATTTGAGCTTCTAGCCACTGACGTTGATGGAGATCGCCAAAGATGATTGTGCCCAACTGCTGTCGATCGAGTGTCCCATCCGGTTGTAAGATGGCAGTACCGTATCTGCCGATGATTGCTGTCAAAATTGGCGAATCAACTGCTACAGCCGATCGAGCATAGATATCTGCATCCCAAATTGGTAAGCTATAACGTGTGTGCAAATAGTTAGTTACGGTACTTTTCCCTGTACCAATTCCACCAGTAACTCCAATTAGACGCATACCTTAACTTTTAAGATCTAAACTAGTCATAACTTCATGGATCATAACTTGATTAATCCAAACGATCGAGATATTTGGCAACTAATTCAAGCATTCGACAGGCAGCGAGATCCAAATATCTTAGCTAAGAAATATACAAAGATGCGTAAGGATGCTTTTGTATTTTTTCGAGGGGCATGTCATCTATTTTACCGAGATTTCCCCCTAGATTCAAGTTTAAATTTAGCCCCACCTACTTGGATTTGTGGTGATTTACATCTAGAAAACTTTGGTACTTATAAAGGTGATAACCGTCAAATTTATTTTGGCATCAATGATTTTGATGAGGGTGTACTCGCCCCTTGTACTTGGGATATTGCCAGATTGCTAACTAGTATTTTCCTGGCTGTGGATAGTCTATCACTCGATCGATCTAGTGGGCAGGAGTTAGCTGACAGTTTTCTCAATAGTTATACTGATACGCTCACTACTGGAAAAATAGCTGCAATTGGTGAAGATAATACCCACGGAATTGTTGCCGATTTACTCAGAGATATTCAACGCCGGAAGCGGAGTGAGTTACTAAACGAACGGACTAAGTTAATCAAGTCTACTCGGCAGTTGAAGTTTGATACCGAAAAAATATTAAAAGTTAGTAACCAGCGCCAAGAGCGTGTCACTCAATCTATCTATAACTGGGCAAAAACTCAGATCAATCCAGACTTTTTTGAAGTCTTAGATGTGGGCTTTCGACTTGCAGGGACTGGGAGTTTAGGAGTGGATCGATACTTAATCTTAGTAGCTGGCAAGGATTCACCCGATCGCAATTATTTACTCGATTTCAAACAACAGTTGAATTCTAGCTTACAACCATACCTAATTAATGAACAACCCCAGTGGATTAATCAAGCAACAAGAGTAATGAAAGTCCAACAGCTAGTTCAGCCTGCACCACCAGCCGTACTTGCCGCGATCGAGTTTAATGGTAATAGTTATCTACTCAGAGAACTTCAGCCCACTCAAGATAAAATTGAACTTAAAGCTGGTAAAATCAGTCTTGAACAGCTACAAGAATTAATTCAAACCATCGCTCAAGGAACCGCTCTGGCACATCTTCATGGTAGCGGTAAACTGGGTGCAGCACCAGCAGAAGATCTAATCAGTTTTGGACAAAATTTCGATTGGCAGGAACAGGTATTAAATTATGCAATTAATTATGTGAGTAAAGTTCAGCTAGATTATCAAGATTTCTGTAAAGCTACTCAAAGTCTATAAAATAATCAATTAAACGTGAAATATTTTAGATTAATAATTGGACTGGGATCGATCATACTTACGGCTTGTACTCGCACAATCCCTACTGCATCGACACCGCCAATAGATACCTTACCAGCGCCGATATTAGTACCATCAATCTCACCACCATCCACTATTCCTACTACCACCCCGATTATTCCGTTACCACCTGCAACAACTCCAGCAGTTGCGCCGTTACCAATTCCGGGTGTGATACCTGCCAATCTGCCGCAGGTTGGTGATTATCAAGTAATTGATGAATTGAAGCAGCCACAATTTATGGCTCAGAGCCAAGATATTTTAAAAGCCGCAAAACTGCCTCATCGTCAGGTTAATTTTAATGCAGCAGATTTGTTAGTAGTTTTAAATAGTACCCGCAAATATTTCAAGAATAGCTTAGATAGCGATCCAGATCTACAGCGGGAAGGAATTTTAGGAACTCAAGGGGTAAAAGTCGAAGATGTTATTAAAACTCTCGACTTTATGGCATTGACTTTACAGCAAGATATTAAAGCTAAACGATCGATCCGGCTGCAAGATCCCAAGTTTTTAAATACCAACTTTCGATCAATCCAATGGACAGCGTTTAATCCTACCGCCACTGATGAGAAACGAGTCAGGATGACCAAATACGCAGTATTTACTCATCCTGGATCGCGCACGCCCACAAAAGAGTACTCGGCGGGACTGTACGCGCTCAAGCCGGATACTGATACCGAAACAATTCGGACTAAGTATACAAAACAAGAGGTTCTCACCAATATCTATGAACCTCAAGGTAAAGAATTTGGGGCGGTAGAACCGCTAGCCTATCTCGATCGAGAGGGGTTAGAATCAGCCCTAATGGAAGGTACTGTTCTAATCAAATTTACCGACGGCACCTCTGAATTTTTTAATGTTGATCGCAATAATAATATTCCCTATGTTAAAGGCTTGGCACCGACCGATCAAAAGCGATATTGGTACTTCAAACCAGTAACGGCAATTAAAGGCTTTGGGCAAACAATCGAAACTAAAATTTCACTCAAACCAGGGGTGACTTTTGCCGGAGATGTCTTGAATATCGGATTGGGTAGGATTGTAGTCACAGAAAGCTCAGTCGCTGGTAAACAACAGTTAAGAATGGGAATTATCGCCGATACAGGTGGGGCATTTTTACCAAATTTACATCAATTAGATTTTTTAGCAGGCGTGTTTGACACAAAGGCAGATTTTGATGCCTATATCCGCAAATTACCAGAATATACTAAGGCGTATATTCTGGTAAAAAAGTAAAAAATACCAAGCTAGCGATTAAAACCGCTGCTAGTGATGCAGAGCATACCCTTCTGCTGAGGCAGACGCTGTGCCTAACGGCAGGCTTCGCCAACGCGAACGGGAACGCTTCTGCGCAGGCAGACGCTGTGCCTAACGGCAGGCTTACGCCAACGCGAACAGTCTCTAGGCTCTCCCTAGCCCAAACTCACATTAAATAACTTGTTTTAAAGCTGCAATTAGTTGATCGACACTATTTGGACGGCTATTATAGCCCATCAAACCTACTCGCCAAACTTTCCCTGCCAACTCGCCCAAACCACCACCGATTTCGATATTATGTTCGGTGAGCAATTGCTTGGCAACTGCTTTACCATCGACACCATCGGGGATGCAAACCGTTGTGAGGGTTGGGAGTCGATATTGCCGCTCGACGTGCATTTTTAAGCCGATCGATTCTAAACTAGACCACAGGTATTCAACATTTGACTGGTGTCGTGCCCAACTATGCTCAATCCCTTCTTCCGACACTAACCGGAGAGCTTCACGTAAACCATAATAAAGATTGATCGGTGCCGTGTGGTGATACATCCGGTCCACGCCCCAATATTTACCCAACAGCAGCATATCCAGATACCAATTAGGCACCTTCGTTGTTCTAGCTAATAATTTTTCCATCGCGCGGGGACTCATCGTAAACGGCGATGCTCCAGGAGCGCAGCCCAAGCCCTTCTGAGAGCAACTATACGCAAGATCGACCCCCCAATCATCCAGATGAATTGGCACCCCGCCCAAGCTGGTAACGGTATCGAGCAGCAGTAAACAGTCATACTCTCGGCACAATTCGCCCACACCTTCCATCGGTTGGCGGCAACCTGTAGATGTTTCCGCATGAACCAATCCCAAAATTTTAGGACGATGAGTAGCCATCGCCGCGCGCAATTCATCCAGCGAGAAATTCTGACCCCAAGGCTTATTGATAGTGCGGACATCAGCACCATAGCGTCCCGCCATATCTACCAATCTATTCCCAAAGTATCCAGCCACGCCAATCAGCATCACATCGCCACACTCAACACTATTAGCGATTGTCGCTTCCATCGCCGCCGAACCCGTACCGCTGACGGCAATAGTATGAGGATGATCTGTTTGCCATGCGTATCGCAACAGGGACTGAATCTCATCCATAATCTGTAAGAACGCTGGATCGAGATGCCCGACAGGAGTCATACTCATCGCTTGAAGCACTGTCGGGTGAGCATTACAAGGTCCCGGTCCCAAGAGAAGGCGATTGGGAACGCTCAAAGGATTTAGTTGCTGTAATTGGTTAGTTTTGATGGAAATTGTTGATGTCATTGGTGGTTTTTAAAAATAGGCTTACCTTTAATTATCCATGAAAGGCGATCGGAATCCGAAGGAAGTTGAATAAGGTAGGGTGTGTTCTCCCGACAAGGTAACGCATCGCAAATTTTCGACTGAGCTAAATAAATAAGCTCGACGAAACTTTAAACATTTCACCAAGTTTTTTAGCTTGTGACTTACTAATCGATCGTTTACCGTTGACTACTTCAGAAACAATACCGCTAGAACCAATGATACCAACGAGATCGGATTGTTTTTTCCCACTTGATTCTAGTAAATATTGCAGCATTTCAGTTGGAGATTGCGATCGCCAATCATCCATCGGACAAATTTTAGATTCGTAGTCTTTGACTAGCATCAGTGCCAGATCGTATAGTGCTAGCTCTTCTAAGCTGCGTTCTTTTTTGAACACAAAATGCTCGACCACTGCTAGAGCTTGTCTATATTCTGCTTCTGTTTCAATAACTTTAGGTTGATATTCGATCAAAAGCCGTGTGTATCGTTCTCGATTAAAAGTAAGGGTCATTTTTCCACTTGTCCTTGCTATAGTCGGCGTGAGTTAGAAAATATTTGTAATAGGCGATCTGCCTCTCATAGTCTATTCCGACTATTAAGCGATAGTTATTCCCTTTGATATTGAAAACAGTGAAGTTACCAACTGCTTCAGCGTCTTTAAACGATCGACGAACCTCTTCAAGATTTTGCCACTGGGCTTGCTCAACTGCTTTGAACCAGTTCCCAATCGCTCTGTCAGCATCAGGATACTGTGCTGCATCTTCTCGGAGATTGGTAATCGAGATTAAGTGCATCAAGTCTTAACAGTTGTACTCAGATATTACCATTATCTCTCAAAAAGAGAGGATTTGTCAAGCGATCGATTTGAGTGCGCGATTCTAGTCGCTCGACTGAAACTAGATCGACCATCAAGAGCGATCGCCAATCCAATCCAACATAGTTTTAACTGAATCGATCAACGGAGAATCGCTAAATTACGCAGGGATAACAGAGAGCTTGAATCCTAAATTATTTAATGCCTGAAATGAGGAAACCAAGTCTAGATTGGTTTGTGAAGACAATAGCTTTTGGGTGACTTCTCGTTGGCGTAGCTTCTCCTGTGGAGAATCAGAACTCGACTGAGAGCCTTCTAATGTTGCTAACCTAGCTTCTGCAACATTCTTTAATGCCAAACAAAATTCATCATAGTTACACTCTTCTAGTACAGCATCTAAATAAGCTGCTGCCTCTTGAGAATCTTTTAAAGACTCAATTAAATATGAATGGTAGCTTCTACTCGTTGGCATCTTCGCGTTGTTTGAAGTCATTCCAGAATTGTTTAGCCTGTTCTATATCTTTTTCCTGCGTGTCTTTATCGCCACCAAATAGAAGCAGAATTATTATCAGGTCTATATTTGCATAGTATACCCGATAACCAGGCCCATAATCAATTCGCAACTCATAGACTCCTTCGCCGACGGCTTTGTAGTCGCCGAGGTTTCCTAGCTCAACCCGACTTAGCCTTTTCCTAATTCTTGCCCTAGCTAGTCGATCTCGAAGTGAGTCTAGCCATTCTGAGAAGGGAGCTTCGCCTTGTTCTGTTTCATAAATGATAAGCTCGCGAGGAGTTACTTCCATAGCCAGTGAATCGAGGCAATCGTGATTATTCTGTTATTAACTCACGACAAAGGATACTGTGCAAGCCTCGACATCCTTTTTATCTGCTCGATTGACAAAAATCATCGATCGTCAAGAGCGATCCAATATAGTTTTAACTGATTCTATCTTTAGTACCAGCATGTTTTGAATTCAAATAATTTGTCAGTCATTTATCTTGATTCCTACAAGAGGACTTTGCTGACCTGCACGAAACAAGTGAGCAACCGATCGACCAACATAGTGCGAGCGTTCTGACTCTGAGGCTACGCGACCTGAGAATTCCCAGCGTTTATCTTTCTGTTTGGAAAGTTCAGATTGAAAACGTTAGTGAGCCGATTAACTCCTATAAGTTCGATGAGAGCCGCTTCTACACGACTAGCCTCAAGATCGTCGCGAAGTTGATGTGCCATAATGTCGATGCGCGGCTCAAAGCCAGCCGCACGAATACTTTTGATTCTTGAAACTTTACTTGACTCGCTCGAATCAGATAGATGAGCTATCGCTCTTGCCCCAACACCTTTTCCAATGTAGAAAACAGATTCATCTTGCGGATCGATATATGCATAAACGTAGAATCCGAGAGAATTGGCAACATCTGGTGTGATAGCTAATTGCATCGATCGAAAGCCTAATTTCAGATTCCGCCAACTAGACTACCACCAAATCCCCTAGAGATGTCAAAATGATGGTCTGGAGTCGCCGCGACACACTCCCGCACCATACCAACAACAGCCATGACAGCCCAACCCTCGAAAATCGTTTACACCCTTACCGATGAAGCTCCGGCTTTGGCAACTTATTCATTCTTGCCGATCGTCCAAGCATATACCAAGACAGCGAATGTGTCGATCGAGACTGCTGATATTTCCCTGGCTGGGCGGATTATCGCGGCATTTAGCGATCGGTTGACACCCGCTCAACAACAACCCGATGCGCTGGCGATGTTGGGTGAATTGGCGAAAACACCCGAAGCGAATATTATCAAGCTCCCAAATATCAGTGCTTCAACACCCCAATTGACTGCGGCGATTGGGGAGTTGCAGTCTCAGGGCTATGATATTCCTAACTATCCTGCTCAACCGCAGAATGAGGAAGAGACAGCAATTAAGGCGCGGTATGCCAAGATTTTGGGGAGTGCGGTGAATCCAGTCTTGCGCGAGGGCAATTCCGATAGGCGGGTAGCCTCAGCAGTGAAAAAATATGCCCAGCAGAATCCCCATCGGGTGGGTGCATGGGCGAAGGATTCTCAGACTCATGTTGCTCACATGGAGAGTGGTGATTTTTATGGGAGTGAGCAGTCGGTAGTGATTGCTGAAGCTGGGCAAGTCAAAATTGAGTTAGTAGCCACAGATGGTGCTGTAACTGTCCTGAAGGAAAAAACCGCAGTTTTGGCAGGGGAAGTGATCGATGCAAGTGTGATGAGCGTCAAGGCGCTGCGGGCATTTTACGATCGCGAAATCCAAGCAGCCAAAGCTAAGAATATTCTACTCTCGCTGCATGTCAAAGCGACGATGATGAAAATATCCGATCCGATTATCTTTGGACACGCTGTCACCGTTTATTACCAGGATGTATTTACTAAACATGCGGATACTTTTGCGAGATTGGGTGTGAATCCCAATAATGGGATTGGTGATGTCTATGCGAAGATTCAATCTTTGTCAGAGGTGGAGAGAGAGGAAATCGAGTCTGACATTCAAGCAGTTTATACCACCCGTCCCCAACTAGCGATGGTCAATTCCGATAGAGGAATTACCAATCTCCATGTTCCTAGCGATGTAATTATCGATGCGTCGATGGCGGCGGCGATTCGGACTTCTGGCAAAATGTGGGGCGTGGATGGACAAGCTTATGATACCAAGGCGATGATACCCGATCGCTGTTATGCAACGATTTATCAGGAGTGTATCAAATTCTGTCAGGAGCATGGGGCATTTGATGTGACGACGATGGGCAATGTCGCGAATGTAGGCTTAATGGCGCAGAAAGCCGAGGAGTATGGTTCCCACGATAAAACCTTTGAAATCCCAGTTGATGGTGTGGTGCGGGTGCTAGCTGCCACTGGAGCGATGTTAATGGAACATCCTGTCGAACAGGGTGATATCTGGCGGATGTGTCAGACGAAAGATCTCCCGATTCAGGATTGGGTAAAGCTAGCGGTAAGTCGAGCAAGAGCGACGGGTTGTCCGACAATCTTCTGGCTAGATGCAAAGCGTACCCACGACGCGAATTTGATCGCCAAGGTAAATCAATATTTACTTAATCACGATCTAACAGGATTGGACATTCAGATTATGTCACCTGTCGCGGCGATGCGGTTTACATGCGATCGAGTCAAAGCAGGCGAAAATGTGATTTCGGTGACGGGAAATGTGTTGCGGGACTACCTGACAGATCTATTCCCGATTCTAGAACTGGGCACGAGTGCGAAGATGCTATCGATCGTACCGCTGTTGGCTGGTGGTGGTTTGTTCGAGACAGGCGCGGGTGGCTCGGCACCTAAGCACGTCCAGCAATTTATCACCGAAGGACATCTCCGCTGGGATTCCTTGGGTGAATTTCTAGCTCTAGCAGTAGCTTTAGAAGATTTGGGACAAAAGACAAATAATTCAGACGCGCTGATTTTGGCAGAGACACTCGACAGGGCTAATGGCATGTACTTAGACAATGGCAAATCACCATCAGCTAAAGTTAATGAAATAGATAATCGGGGAACTCATTTTTATCTCGCCATGTATTGGGCACAAGCATTAGCAGCGCAGGATCGAAGTCCTGAACTGAAGGCAAAATTTGCAAAGTTAGCCCAACAATTGAGTGAGAATGAAATTGCGATCGTCTCAGAGCTAAACCAGTCTCAGGCTAAACCGATCGATCTCGGTGGATATTATCATCTTGATCGGGAAAAAGCAATTAAAGCGATGCGTCCTAGTCAGATATTTAATGATTCGATCAGTGAATATTTGATAATGATCGATCAATAAGACAAAATTGAGATTAAAAGTGGTTGTATCAATAGGGTAAAGTTCAATAACTCGGCTGTTAGGACATGATTTGTTTCCTAACAGCCTTGCCAGCAATATGTTTCAACCCAATGGAGACATGGAGGCTCGAACTCCAGACCCCTACAATGCCATTGTAGTGCCCTACCAACTGAGCTATGACCCCTAGATAACTTTAGACTACCCGATCGAGTTTCCTGTTGTCAAGTAGGCTTTAGCTCCTAGAGTTGGAACCTAAAGCCTAACGTCCAAAGTCAAGATCTAGTCAGGAAAAATCCGCAGGCGGCGGTTGGGTTCTTCGCCGAAACTGGCAGATTTGAGGTGATAGTGCTCGACTAACTCATGTTGGATCTTGCGAACGTAGCTCGATCGAGGTAACAGCTCTACGGGCTGCCCGTTAGGAATGACGATTTGCTCGACAGCTAATCGGGCTTCTTCTAGAGCTTCTACTTCGTCGTCACTGCCATTTTGGGCAAATAGCCGGAGATCGGCTTCGTCGGGGCTAGTCGGATCGTCTAAGTGAAGCATTCGTCTCAGTGTGCGGGTGATTTGGGGGATCGTACCCGATTTAACGCTGTAGATGGGAACTTGACGCACTTTGCTAATCTGCCGAAGCTTGGAATGATTTTTGATATGCGCCCGCAATGCCAATACTGCGTCGGCATTAGCCATATCTTTGGTTAAAACCACAGGCAAATTTAAGACTTCAATCACCTGTTCCAATTCGTCGCGACCGATCCCATAGGGATAGACATGTAGTGGCAGCTCCTCACCATTAGCTCCAACACTAGTGCTGCTGGCATATGTAGCTTGGTCACTGTCCCAATTTTGCTCTAGCAGCTGGGCGAAGCCCAGATCTGCCTCTAGGGTGGCTTGAGAGGCATTGGTAGCGAGGGTTGCAGGCATGGCATCCATGCGTCCGGTCGATCGCCAGCCTCGGCTCGATCGAGACTCAATAGGCGCGGGCATCAAACCATTTTTGCCGATTTCGGGTAGCTCTCGGACAATCGTCACTTTACCTGCTTCATTTACGGTCCGAACTTGGGGTGTCGGCTGGCGATTACGCAA
>JANNDQ010000482.1:0-5317 GCA_031387965.1 Chamaesiphon sp. OTE_75_metabat_567 | reverse complement strand
CGTCTCGTCTGCGCCGTACCAATCATAATCCACTTCATAATTTGTTGGCATATCGATTACTAAATAAAGTCCATGAATCCGAGTCTACCTGTTGCTATTCTAGCAACTTTGTCGGCTCCTAGTGCTAGTTCGATCGCTCCTTTTCCAGAAATTAAAATAGGAGCATCTGGGTTAGTTAGGTTGTAGGCAACAGCGTACTTTTTCTTGTTGTCTAACCCAACTCCGATAATCTGGCTCATTGGTAATCTTGCTCTGCCTAACATTCCTTTAGCAGAAGTTTTAAACTGCTCTAACACTTCAACTTTGTTAGTATCTACCATAAAGGCTTGAGAGAAATTAAATCTGTTTGGATTTGCTGTTAAATCTCCAAAGATATACAACATTTCAGCCAATCCTACGCGATTTCGCATAGCTTGAATGATGATTACTGAAGCTGCAATAATGGGGGCTGCAAAACTCATCACGTAAGTCCAACCGCTGACTCTCATCCCAGTGATTCCAAAGATTCTAGGCAGAAAATCAATACCTCTCTCAAGGGCTTGAGCAGCTATGTATCTGGCTGCTATCGTGCCCGCACTGCCCACATTTTTGAGTACGATCGCCGTGACTGTATTTGTCAGCGCCGGCAACAGCAAAGCTGGAATATTGAGCGCTTTCAGAAAGAAACTTCCTAACAGCCAAGATGCAATGCCAGTGATGACTGATACTGCACCAGCAACGGTAGCTGCACCGCCAACTGCAATGGGTACGATCGCATTTAACACAGGCGGGCGAGAATGAATTGAGACGATCGAATGTCTGTAGATTGAGTCGATCGTGTAAGGGTTGTGGTTTTTAATTGTTGGTGGAGTCTTTGGCAGCTTTGGCGGAGGTGGTGGTGAAGGTCTGCCCATTTTTCTCAAGGCATCTTCTACATCATCCAGCTTACCTTTAACGCTACGTCTCGCATTGCCTTTGAGTGTTTCGAGCATTGTCTCAAATTCTGCCTTTTTCTTCAAAGCCCTTTCAATAGCTTCATTCTTCCACTTTTCTGCTTCATTCGCAGCCGAGTGAGCATTGTCTGAATAAGCGATTAGTTGCTTGGATAATTCTGGGACATTTAACGTTTCATTGTGCGCCATAACCGAAGCTTCATAGACGGCTTTCTCGGTTTTGTTAGTCGCCAATTTAGCTAATTCGTCGTTAATTTTTACCGTAAAGTTTTTGTAACGATCGGTGTTGAAAGCCTGGTTAATTCCATGAACTGTTTCTAGAAAAACTAAGCTTGAATTGCTGACAGCTTCACTTAAATCTTGCGATGCCAGCAACACATCTCTGATTCCTGTGGTGTACTGACTTTCCATGACAAATTTGATTTGAGGCAGATTCATGTACCAATCCTTTCCGCCCTGAATGCCTTCATTCACAGTATCGGCTATTTTGAGGATTTCTTTGCCAGCCCAGATGTTGCCGGAGATTTGGTTTCGTAGATAATCGAATTGGCTCATACTTAAAACAAAACGGGATATCTTTTTAGGATATCCCGTTTTGTTTATAAACGACTCAAATACTCAAAAAATCTTTTGAAAAGTTCAGCAGTTTCTGTGTCATATCCCGAAAGATACCAGATAGTTACTGTTTTCCCCGATCGCAGAACATCAGCTATTTTCCGATACTGCTGCAAGGCATAGTAACCAGATTCTCGCCGTTTCTCGCGGGAGAGAGACTGAAAATCAGTTTGGAGAAGTTGCCAAAGATAGGCTCTCTTTTCCTGAATTCCTGCATCTTGCATAAAGTTGAGGTTGTGCAATTCACGAGATTCTTTCCTGCTCCAGGTAGATAAGCGGATGTCATTTCCACAGTATCCGATCGCAAAGTTAGAAGCAGAAAATTCTTTCTCTTCTTCTTCGGTCATTTTTCTCCAGCCCCCAGCTTCAGGGTAGAAAAAATTACCCGATCGGGAATTGAAATCGAAAACTGATTTGCTGTCTCGGATTGGTCTGATTAAGATTGTCATGGCCATAAGGGTATAGATCGTTCCCTTATCGCGAAGCGCGACCTCACCAACAAATTTCAATTGCCTGACTAACAACTGATGACCAATGATGCTAAAAACTGAACTCGCATGAGTGCGATCGCAGCACATTGAGGTACGATCGACCTTCCATACAAACTCACACATTCTCTACGTCCAGGTGTCCGTGGTGCAATCCCAGAGCTTAGAGGGGGCTGATTGGCTCTCCACCAGGCATTAACACTGATTCCGTCCATCCACGGGGGAATCCCATCAGGTAAGCGCAGACTTCGGGATTGAGTTTCTGGGTACGAGACAAACGATTTTGCGATCGTAATGTGGTTTCCAATTTGTTGAGTCCAGCAGCGGAAGTTTTGCCGTTCCCGGAGGCATAAGTTGTCGGCGTATCCAATGAGGAATACTCTTTGCCTCTCGTGAGGCGCACCGAGCTCCGACGCGCTGATAACTTCAATTTCTGTTTCATAATCAGCCAGTCTGAGAGAGCCAAGGATTGTTCGCAAGCCTCGATCGATAATTCCTTTTGGCTGCTCAATAACCACAAAACTTGGTCTACCGATGATGATGCACCGGAAAGCTTCAAACCACAACTCTGACTCTGTTCCCGCCAGCCCTTCTTTCTTTCCGGCTGCTGATGTGTTTGTACATGGGAACGACACAAAATAGACATCGGCTTCTCCTTTGGTTGGTAAATAGTCACATATATCAGAATGAATAGCGATGCTTGGAAAATGAGTTGCTAAAACTCTTTGGGCATAAGGATTAATTTCAATAAATTCAATTGTCTCAAACTTTATTTGAGAAATTGGATTTACTAAAGTCATTCCTAGCTCCCAGGCTCCAATTCCAGCAAAGAAATCGATACATTTTAAAAGCATTAAAATTTAAATAGCTGTTGATTTAATTTTAACATTATTTCAAACATTATTTCAAACATTTAACTATTGAAGTTTGTCGGTGAGGGTAGAAACAGTTTTTGTTACTGTTTACTAGAACAGCAGTAACAAAAATGCTTCGCTTTGAGGCGATGATGTTTTTGGCTAGTTTCATGGAAACAATCAACTTTGCAGGAATTGAAGGTGAGATAATTGAGTCGAGTCCGCATAACAACTATCTGGTTGTGAAATTGAGTGATCGAATCACAATCTGCGGTACTTTTAGCAACCAGTTCAACTGGCAAGAAATGCCAGATGCAAGTTCTGGGTTTGAAAGTTTCATCACGTACATAGGTATTCGTACGATCGCATCAGCCGAGAAAGTCAAGGAAATAGTTAACGGTGTCGGTGGATATTTCTATTTTAAAGAACAACAACCGCGCCGATCGAAGCGAGTAAAAGCTTTTCTGCTAGAGCTGAAAGTTCGCGGGCTGACCGCTGATTTTGTGGCTGAACTTGTCAGACAGCAAGCAAAGTTTAATTGTTAGTCAATATTGACTAGCAGTACAAATTGTGCTGCTCGTCACTTGTAATTTACGATTGGAGAAAACAATGATGGATTTCGACACTGAACAAACTCTTAAGTTACGCGACGCATTTCGGGTTTTAATTTGGCAAACAGGAGGCTCACCTCATCTCAAGGAAACAAAGTTGAGCGATTGTTACACGCGATTTATGAGTCGGTGGCGCAGAAGTTCGATTCGATCGATGGACTTGACGCAGTTAACAGCTTTGGCAACAGAAAAAGGCTTTGGCGTTGAAGGGTTGTTGATATTTCGACAAAACTATTATGGCTTAGGCAAATTACCTGAGTTTGACTGCGACTCTTCATCAAGTTCATAAAGTTTGTTGGTGAGGGTCGCTTCGCGATAAGGAAGTGATTTCTTACCCCAGGTGTCCTGATGAAACGATTAACGAAGACAATCCCGAATCTTGAGCAATTTCGGGAGTTTTGTCAAAATCGAGTTGACGACATGAAGCCAAGTTTTAGTAGTTTGACCGATCGTAGGTTAGAACTTTGGCTTTTTAATAGCGTCCATCTCGGCAATGGCAAAGTAAGCCCCGGATATTTTGATGACAGACTTTATGAGTTTTGTCAGCAAATATATCCGGGATGTGACATTGGTTTGCTTACCTATCATGGCGATCGTAATGGTGGAAGTAGCGGTGTTATTCGACCACACGGCGACCATGCGTATGCAATGCCTAGAGCTGTTAACATCAATCTCGGTGTTGCAGAGTTTAGCATCGGTGGCAAACTTTATAAACTTAACGATGGCGATATCGTTGAGTTTAATTGTAAGAAATCCCATGCAGTCCCTCGCATATTGAGTAAAGAGCGATTTAGTTTAGTTCTGTGGAAACTGAACGAATCTAAAGGTTATCGATCGAGCATTGATTTCCCGATAAATTGGTAGAAATAACAGTTAGATATCTTGAGCTAATCGAGGTATCTAACTGCTATTATTCGATCGAATGCAATCGAATAATTCGGGTGAGGCGCTTCGCGATAAGGTGTTGAGTTGGAAATCTTCAACTTTTGTTCTTTACCATTACCTTACTATCATGGCTATTAACTTTCCTTCCAAAACTGCAAAGAAAACTTCTCTACTTGTTGATGCTCTCCGCATCATGGCTTGGGAAGAATACAAGGCTGTCAACAAAGACGAGTTAGAAGGCCTCGAATATGGAGGCTATCAAGTATTTGCCGAAGAATGGAAAGCTGAAGAAATTCACAAGTTTACTTACCTTGAGTTAGTGGATTTCTGCAAAGCATTAGATTACACTCCCATCGAACTTTTGAACTATCGATCGGAATACTACGCTAAGAAAAAAGGCAACTCTTCCAAATACGCAACTAATGGCAAATCTGAATCCAAATCAGAAGCTTATCCAGACGAACAAATGGCGTTCTAGTTTGATGTAAAAAAAGCCCCAATTCCCATCACGGGAGTTGGGGCTTTTTTTTTAATGCCGAGTCATTGGTTGTGAGCGCTTCGCGATAAGAAATTGAGTCAAATTGACTTTGTTATTTCTTTTTTATTACCACCATGTTACACCTCAAAAACTATTTCACTACGATCGAACAACAAGAACTTGTTGAGCTAGCTCGTAAAATTGCAGCAATCTCCCCGATGATGACTCCCGTTATGCCATCAGGCAACAAGTTCAATTGTCAGATGACTAGCTGTGGCACCGTCGCGTGGACCAGTGACTTAACCGGCTATAGATACACCAAAATCCATCCAGTTACTAAAAAGCCATTTGCTGCAATGCCTGACGAATTAACATTGTTAGCTAAGAAATTAGCTAATTTAGTTGACGAACCCGACTATCGCCCTGATACTTGCTTGATAAATTACTATCCAGC
>JANNDQ010000477.1:0-9172 GCA_031387965.1 Chamaesiphon sp. OTE_75_metabat_567 | reverse complement strand
AGAATTCAGCAAGAACGAGACTGGTATCAGGTATATCTAAGCGCAGGATTTCGTCTAACACACAATGTTAGAAACCCTATTTCTGAGTGGCTAGATAGTTTAAATGTCTTTGGACTACGTTCCCATGAAAAATTTGTGCCAGATCGAGTTTTTTCTCAGCCTCAAGCTGCGATTAGCTTATTCCTACGTCATTTATGGAGTACAGATGGTTGTATTTACATCAATAAAGATTACTTGAATACTAAAGAGACTAATCGAAATATTTATCCTGCAATTTATTATTCATCTAGTAGTTATAGATTAGCTACTAATGTTCAATCTCTTCTTTTAAGATTAGAAATTAATGCTACGTTGCGTACAGTTCCTCAGACAAGTACAGGCAGAGATCAATATCATGTATCTGTAAGTGGTAAGCATGATATGGAAAGATTTATTACCTCGATAGGTGCTGTGGGTAAGTACAAACAAAAGTCTCTCTCTCAAATCGGAGATTATCTAAGCAACAAAACAGCAATTACTAATCGTGATGTTATCCCTCATGACTTTTGGCGGATGTACGCTGTACCTGCAATGAAGGAAGCTCGATTGACTACGCGAGAATTTCAACTACAGCTAGGTAATAAATACTGTGGGACTACTTTGTACAAGCACAATGTCAGCCGTGAGAGAGTCTCAAAAATAGCTACTATTACTAAATCAATCGAAATTAAAAAACTAGCCAATAGTGATGTTTATTGGGATAAGATTGTGGCAATTACTCCTGATGGTGAATCGGATGTATATGATTTGACGGTACCGCAATTTCACAATTTTATTGCAAATAATATTATCGCGCACAATTCAATCGAGCAAGACGCGGATTTGATTATTATGTTGTATCGAGATGCTTATTATAATCCTGATACGCCTGATCGAGACATTACGGAATTGATTATTACTAAACATCGGAATGGGCCAACTGGGATCGTAAAATTAGTCTTTGATCCAGCTTTGACTAAATTTAAGAACTTGGCACGTCCGATGAATTAATCTAAAGTTTATCAAGGAACTTCAACATCACTGTTTAGTTGGAAACTTCTAATAATCTGATTTAGTGGTTCCTTTAATTGAGCATATTGCTGAGATGGCAACACATAAAAATTTGCAGATACTTTATTGCCGTGCTGTTGCATGAAGCTATTGCCAGCGTAAAATACTTTAGAGCCGTCGCTGGCCGTTTTGGGATATGACCAACTCACTCGTACACTACCATTTGGCTGGGTAACGGGCAAGTTGATCTTTAATTGTGGATTGGACGGATAGATGAGGCGAATAATTTTAGTTAGCCTTTCACCCATTTCCTCTTCCGTCATTTCACCAGGAGATCGGAGAACTTGGACTACAATTAGTCCATCCCGTGTGGGATCTTCCCAGCGTAAAATCGCATGACTGGGTTTACTGATATTCTCGATTTGCCAGCGCTGGGGAACATCGATCGAAAAGAGATTACTGGGATGTCGATAAGTTTTGAGGTTGCCAATTTTGAGGCTCGATCGCACAGCAGGAGCCGGATTTGTCTGATTAGGTTTTGGAGTCAGATCTAATCTAGCTATTGCTGGCGCGATATTTACGGATACTGTGATCGCTACGGCTAGTCCAATGCCAGTCTTACTCCAGGCTATCTGTGACAATCGATGTTGCATATAATTTTTTAAATGCGGTAGTGTTAGGAGCAGGTGCAGTGCGTACAATACTATTTTGGGTGAAAGTTGGTAAATTATGCATCGTATGATTGTCTTAAATTTAGTAACCGCCTATTTCACGTAAATTAAACAGGATTCGGTAAATTAAGCAATATCAACCGCTGACATCTCGATCTCTTTTGCTAACTGCCCAAGCCGCTGTGCTCGATCGATCATTGCGGGACTTGGGGTTAGATCGAAAGCAGCTAGGATTTGTTGCCATCGATAAACCCAATCATGCTTGAGCAGGGAATTAACCACGTTATTATGACGAATTCTGGCTAATTTTTTCGGTTGCGTATCTAATTGAGCGATTGTCTTAATAATATCTTGACTGTCAGGATCGACTTCAATTACGACATCTTCCCAATCAAAATATTGTGAAAACATCTCATTAGCTGGGGGCATCCCTAGCATAATTGTTCCTGCTGCTGCTCCTTCAAAGAATCGAAATCCAATTTCTTGGGAGTTTTTTGTGAGGACTGGCTCATTAAATCTAGCAAAATAATTAATGCTAAATCTACTTCGTTGCATCAGGCTAATCAACTTAGTCCGATGTTCGCTAGATATATCTATTTCCAAAGCTTGTTTTTTGACCGTATCAAAGTAGTAAAAAAAGTTACTAGTTTGAGCCTGCTGGAGTAGAGATCGATGAACTACTGGCGATCGCCGCCCCAGCGCAATCACATCAATAGAACGTTCGGGCGGATTTGGATAGGGGCAAAATTTGAGAGCGTCGGTTCCGCCAGGAAGATAGATTACTGGTCGATCAATTGCTTTACTCAATCGATCATTGCATAAATATGTGCAAGCAAAAACTAGATCGAAGTTCTGAAAAGGTTCTTGCAATATCCGCCAATCATCTAATTCTGTACCATGAATTTCAGTAATCAAACAAGCTTTATAACGACATTTTGTTTGCCAGTCTTGAATTGAATTGATTAGTTGCAAATCCCAAATATTATGGACAATGATCAGTAATAGATCATATTCATGTTCAATGATAAATTCTTTGGGATAAGGCGTGATTTTTGCAGCTAGCTTGTCCGATCGTCCAACATATTTGGCTAGCCGATATATCTTTCGCATCAGATTGTGAGCATTAACAGGACTAAATAAATCAGCATCGTCAACATCACAAATCAGATCTTCAAACTCATAGCAACCACAGCTAGCAGCAGCAGAGTTTAATCCTCGGCTTGATACAATTAAGATGCGGGCTGGTTTTTTCTCAGTGGTGGAATCAAGGCTATTAGGCATAAATGAATACTTCCGCATCGTCCGTATTGAGTCCAGGCTGACAAGAAAATTAAGAGATAAAGTTAGATTGTTACAAAATATGTGCCTTATTTAAGTGATCTAGATCCTTGAGCGTTAAATTTAAATCAGTTAAGATACTTTTGCCCACAAGCTAGACTTCTCACACACGCATGAACACTGCTTTTTGGCACGGAAAACGTGTATTTTTAACCGGGCATACTGGATTTAAGGGTAGCTGGCTATCGCTATGGTTGCAATCAGTCGGGGCAGAGTTGTGCGGATATGCTTTGCAGTCGCCGACTAATCCGAGCCTGTTTGAAGTGGCGCAAGTGGCGGCAGGGATGAGATCTGAGATCGGGGATATTTGCGATCGTCAGCATTTGCAGCAAGTGATGGTAGATTTTCGACCAGAACTAGTGATTCACATGGCAGCTCAATCGGTGGTGAGAACGTCCTATACCGATCCAGTTTCCACTTATAGCACCAACGTGATGGGCACCGTAAATTTATTTGAAGCAATTAGGCAAGTGGGCGGGGTTCGTGCAGTGGTGAATATCACCTCTGATAAGTGCTATGAGAATCGAGAATGGGTGTGGGGCTATCGCGAAAATGATCCACTCGGTGGCTACGATCCTTACAGCAGTAGTAAAGCTTGTGCAGAGTTGGTGACAACTGCCTATCGCAATTCATTTTTTCATCCTAATGAGTATGCTACACATGGCGTAGCGATCGCGTCTGCTCGTGCTGGCAACGTGATTGGGGGTGGTGACTGGACACCAGACGGTTTGGTGTCCGATATTGTCAAGTCTCTCCTCGTCGAAAAGCCTGTAGTGATTCGGAACCCAGCGGCGACTCGCCCCTGGCAGCACGTTTTGGATGCCCTGAATGGCTATCTGATTTTAGCGGAACATCTCTACACTCACGGGCCAGAATTTGCTCAAGCTTGGAATTTTGGCCCCTACGAATCAGATGTCCAGCCAGTCGGGTGGTTGGTCGATCGACTACTCTCTGAGTGGGGTGGAAATGCTTCCTGGGAGCAGGATCGAGCGCATCAGCCTCATGAAGCCAATGCGCTGAGTTTGGATTGTTCAAAGGCACGTCTGAAATTGGGGTGGGAGCCACAGCTGTCTCTAGATCAAGGTTTAACGCAAATTATTGACTGGACAAAATCTTACCAAGCTGGGGAAGATATGCAGCTAGTGACGAGAGGAGCAATTGAGCAGTTTATGAATTTAGCTAAGTAGATCGCCCTCACCCGGAAGTACATTTTGTAGGGTGGGCACTGCCCACCATCTAAGATCTATGCAATTCCTGCCTAGCAAATATTTACACTCGCCTACTTATCCAAGTAAATAGATTCAATTATTCATAAACTAGATTATGCCTGAAATCTAGATGGTGGGCAGTGCCCACCCTACGATATTAACTAACTATTCACTATCCACTATTCCAAAAATAACTCATGATTCTGACAATCACAGCGATACAGGAAAAAAGATCGACCAAAACGGCTCCGCACTGTCGGTTTTGTGGAACTGGGTTGCGCCATACCCTGGTCGATTTGGGGATGTCGCCACTGTGTGAAAGCTTTGTGAGTGCAGATCGACTCAATCAGATGGAGGCATTTTATCCGCTGCATGTGCGGGTGTGTGAAAACTGTTTTTTGGTACAGTTGGAGGCGTATGTTAGCCCAGAGGAGATTTTTAGGGAATACGCTTATTTTTCATCTTATGCTGACTCGTGGTTAGCGCAGTGTAAAGCTTATACCGATCTGGTAGTCGATCGATTCAAGCTAAACCAAACCAGTCAGGTGATCGAACTTGCCAGTAATGATGGCTATTTGCTCCAATACTTTGTCGAGAAAAATATTCCGGTACTGGGTGTGGAGCCAGCGACGAATATTGCTAAAGTTGCGATCGCTAAAGGCATTCCCACTCTCAATGAATTTTTTGGACAGACGTGCGCTCACAACTTAGTTGAACAGGGGAAGCAGGCGGATCTGATCGCCGCCAATAATGTCCTGGCACATGTACCAGAGCTAAATGACTTTGTGGCAGGCATCAAGATCTTACTCAAACCTCAGGGTGTGTTCACGGGGGAGATTCAACATCTGGTCAAATTGATGGCTGAAAATCAATTCGATACGATTTACCATGAACATTTCTGCTACCACACCTTCACTACCCTAGAAAAAATCTTTGCAGCGCACGGAATGAAGCTATTTGATGTAGAGGAATTACCCACTCATGGCGGCTCACTGCGGATCTATGCGTGTCATGCTGATAACCCAGTGCAGGCAATTAGCGATCGCGCCATCGCCCTCAAGGAGCGGGAACAAACTGCTGGCTTTAGTTCGATCGAGCGGTATACTAATTTTGACGAACAGGTGCGGGAAACCAAGCGGAAGCTGCTCGATTTCCTGATTACTGCCAAGCGAGCGGGTAAGACTGTGGTGGGCTATGGGGCACCTGGCAAAGGGAACACGCTGCTAAATTACTGCGGCATTCGCACTGATTTTCTGGACTATACGGTCGATCGTAACCCTTACAAACATGGAAAATTTTTACCTGGAACGCATATTCCAATCTATCCGCCCAGTAAAATCTCAGAAACCAAGCCAGATTATGTCTTAATTTTGCCGTGGAACTTCAAGGATGAGATCATCACTCAAATGAGTTGTATCCGCGATTGGGGCGGTCAGTTTGTGATACCAATTCCTGAATTAATCGTGTATTAATAAACAATGATTTTTACCGAAACAAATCTTAAAGGTGCATATATTATCGAGCCGGAAAAATTGGCAGACGATCGGGGTTTTTTTGCGCGGGTGTGGTGTCAGCAGGAATTTAGCGATCGCGGACTCGATCCCAGCCTGGTTCAATCAAGTATTTCTTTTAATCACCAGCAGGGGACACTTAGGGGGATGCACCTACAACTGCCACCGTCAGCAGAAGTCAAGCTGGTGCGCTGTACGCGGGGGGCGATTTACGATGTGATTGTCGATCTACGGTTAGATTCGGCTACTTATTTGCACTGGATCGGGGTGAAATTGACCGCTGGCGATCGAAATGCTTTATATATCCCGAAAGGGTTTGCCCACGGATTTCAGACGTTGGAGGAAGATACAGAAGTGTTCTATCAGATATCTGAGTTCTACAATCTAGATTTGGCGCGTGGTTTTCGTTGGAATGATCCCACTTTTAAGATTAATTGGCCCCTAGCAATAAGTATCATGTCTGATCGCGATCGTACTTATCCAAATTACACTCCAAATTGAGATGATATGACTGTTAATTTAGAAGTGCAAGATTCATCACAAATTGGTTTTGAGATTCATCAATTAATCTCTCAGCTATATCCAATTTGTCGCAGTATTACTGGTGATGGAGTCCGTAAAACATTACACATACTCCAGCAATTTATCCCGCTGGAACTGCATGAGGTACCCACAGGTACGCAAGTCTTTGATTGGACAGTACCCAAGGAGTGGAATATTGTGGATGCCTATGTGATCGATCCTCAAGGCGAGAAAGTAATTGACTTTCAAAAGTCGAATCTACATGTGCTTAATTACAGCATTTCGATCAATCAAAAAATGCCGCTGAGTGAATTAAAAGAGCATCTATTCTCGCTCCCAGACAGGCCGGATTGGGTGCCCTACCGGACTTCTTACTATCACGAAAATTGGGGGTTTTGTCTGAGCCATCATGCACTTGAAAATCTCCAAGATGGTGAATATCAGGTGTATATTGATTCTTCGCTCACGTCTGGCTCGCTCACATATGGAGAGTATTATATCCCAGGTGAAACTAATGACGAAATTTTATTTTCCTGCCATATTTGTCATCCATCGCTGTGTAATGATAACCTGTCAGGCATAGGACTAGCAACGTTTTTAGCTAGGCAGATTCAGGAAAAACCACGCCGCTATTCCTACCGATTTGTATTTGTTCCAGGTACGATCGGTTCGATTACTTGGCTGAGTTTAAATCGGGATAAGGTTGATCCCATTAAACATGGCTTAGTAATATCTGGGGTGGGTGATTCAGGACATTTAACTTATAAGAAGAGTCGTCGCGGTGATGCTGAGATCGATCGAGTCGTTACCCATATTTTAAAACATTCGGGACAAGAATATGCGATCGAGGATTTTTCACCTTATGGCTATGATGAACGTCAATATTGTTCGCCAGGGTTTAATTTACCAGTTGGCAGTCTGACCAGAAGCCCTTTTAATACTTACCCCGAATACCATACCTCCGCTGACAATCTTGATTTTATCCATCCGGCTAAATTAGCCGATTCTCTAGAGAAATATCTCACGGTGGTCGATATTTTGGAAAACAATTGCACCTACCTCAATACCCATCCCTACTGCGAACCCCAATTGGGTAGGCGAGGACTATATGGCAACTTTGGAGGAAAGAAAAGTACTAAAACCAGGGAGATGGCGATGCTGTGGGTACTAAATTTAGCCGATGGGGACTACTCATTATTAGAAATAGCCGATCGCGCGAAGTTACCATTCGCTGTTATTCACGAGGCTGCTATGGCTCTATTTGAAAGCGGACTACTATCAAAAATTTAACCAACCTTAATTAAACAGGATCATTATGAAAGTCGTTCTATTTTGCGGTGGATTAGGCACCAGATTGAGAGAGCATTCAGAGACAATTCCTAAGCCGATGGTGGAAATTGGCTATCGACCAATTATTTGGCATCTGATGCGCTACTATGCTAGCTTCGGACACAAGGATTTTATTCTTTGTCTGGGCTATCGCGGTGATTATATCAGAAACTATTTTGTTAACTATAAAGAATATCTCTCCAATGATTTTGTGCTGTCAGAAGGCGGTAAGAAAATTGAACTATACAATAATGATATCGAAGATTGGAAGATTACTTTTGTCGATACTGGATTGAACACCAGCATCGGACAAAGACTAGTTGCAGTCAAACCTTACCTCGCGGGTGAAGATGTCTTCCTAGCTAACTATGCTGATGGACTCAGCGATCTCGATCTTAATGCTTATCTCGATAATTTTTATCAGCACGATAAGACTGCTAGCTTTCTCTGCGTTCAACCATCACAATCTTTTCATGTTGTATCAATCGGAAATGATGCACTTGTCCAAAAAATCGAGCCAGCAATGAATGCCGATCTGTGGATTAATGGTGGTTTCTTTGCCTTAAAACAAGAAATATTTGACTATATTCAGCCTGGAGAAGAATTAGTAGTCGAACCTTTTCAGCGGTTGATTGATCGTCAGCAACTCGTTGGCTATCGTAATCCTGGTTTCTGGGCTTGTATGGATACACTCAAAGAAAAGATGATGTTTGATGAGATGTATGCCAGAGGTGAAATGCCCTGGGCTGTGTCGGAATCCGCAGCTAAAATCAATCAACATCAGCGGCTATTAATGAAGTATCAACAGATTCAGCCTGTTCAAAATTTATTTATGCCGTTAGTCAATTAATAATTATCACTTATGTTTAAATTAAAATTGGGTGATCGCGATTTGCTCCATCAAGTTTTATGTATTGGCGCACATAGCGACGATATTGAAATCGGCTGTGGCGGTACCCTGCTAAAATTGATTGACCAATACCCTGAGCTAAATATCTATTGGGTAGTTTTAGGCGCTAGCGGCAAACGAGAGCAGGAAGCTCTTGATAGCGCTAATAGCTTTATGAAAAGTATTCAACACAAGCAGGTGATTGTCAAAGGTTTTCGTGATGGCTTTTTTCCCTATCTGGGAATGGAGATCAAGGAGTACTTTGAATTGCTCAAACGCGAAGTTTCGCCTGACTTGATTTTGACGCACTATCGCCACGATCGACATCAAGATCATCGACTAGTTTCTGACTTAACCTGGAATACATTCAGAGATCACCTGATTTGGGAATATGAAATTCCCAAATATGATGGCGATTTAGGTTCTCCAAATATATTTGTCCATCTCACCGAAGCAATCTGTCGCCAAAAGATCGATCATCTATTCGAGCATTTTGGCACTCAAGCTGATAAAGTTTGGTTTACCGAAGATACTTTCTCCTCAATCTTGAGAATGCGAGGGATTGAATCTAATGCACCCGATCGATATGCGGAAGCTTTCTATTGTCGCAAAGCAGTATTTTAATTATTTAAACCATGTCCGTATTTGCCGATCGAGTGGTAGTAATTACAGGTG
>JANNDQ010000473.1:0-2051 GCA_031387965.1 Chamaesiphon sp. OTE_75_metabat_567 | reverse complement strand
GCGTGCGAGTAGAGAATCCAGCCGCAAAAATCAGGGATTGGATGCGATCGATACTCATCGAATCGAGTTCGGCGCTGGTGTGTAAACCGCGTTTAATTGCTGTGGCTTTAATCCGTTGGATGTCCAAACCTCGCCCATCGTCGAAGATCTCGATCGTTGTTTGGTTGCCAGTTTGGCGGACTTGAATCATCAAGGTTGCAGCTGCTATTTTACCGCTCTGCTCTCGCTCTGCTGGCGTTTCAATCCCGTGATCGATCGCATTTCGCAAAATGTGCATCAAGGGATCTTTAATCTCCTCTAGCAGCCGTTTATCGAGGAGCAGATCGCCACCTTCGATCGCGAAATTGATTTCCTTCGCCTGGGTTTTAGCTAAATCTCGGACCATCCGAGGAAAGAGATTAAAAATAGTCGCTAGCGGCATCAGGCGGAGTTTTTTCACGCCTGATTCGAGTGCTGAGGTGATCAGATCGAGTCTTGAACTATCCGCACCAATCGACTTTTTGAACTTGTTAATTAATGCCCCCATCTGCTCCCACTGGCGATCTGTCTGACTTAGTTGGCGCTGGAGCGGGGAGTCTGTACCGATTTTTTCGAGTAGCGTCTGGATCTGCTGGCGATCGCGACTGCTACTTTCCCACAGTTCGATCATTGCTTCAAGATCTAGCAGGCGACTGGAAATCTGTTGGTTGATGACGTTGATTTCCCCAGATTGCCCCATCAAGGCATCGAGCTGTTTGGACTCCACCCGAATCGTATCGATCTGATATTCACCAGCCTCGATTGTCGGTGTCGCTGGCGTTGTTGCCTTGGTAATAACTGGCGGTTCGACTTTAGTAACGGTAGCAACTGGTGCCGTTACGGGTAAATCTAGAACTGGTTCCGATTCTGCCAAATCGAGCGTCGTAATTAATCGATCGTCAAAACTGGTGAATAAATAATCATCCTCGTTGGCGGAAAGCTTGCTCCCGTGAAGCATCGAGTCTGGGAGGATCTCTTTACCAATAGCCATGAACGCAAAGCTATCATCATCCAGGAACGATAAATCCTCGCTGGGATCGGGATTATTTACCGCTGCATCAGTCCCAGCCATGAGCGTAAAGTCACCAAAATCCGACTCAGCCGCCAACGGTGGTAAAGTCGAATCCGGTGGAAATAGCTCCGCAGCCAAGTCCAGGAAATTTGCTTGTAGCTGCGTAGATATTCGTGGCAGTGGTTTTTCCTCGTCGTTCTGCCAAGCGAGGGGCTGCTCGACTAGCGATAGTGGTAGCGGCGCGTCATTACCTTCATGAATCCACAGATCTGCGGGCGTATCAAAGAGATTTTCATCATTAGAAAGTGTGATCCAACTGTCAGATCCTAAGCCGTCTAGATCGGTCGGATTTAGTTCATCCTCGGATAAATCGATGCTAGTCTGTACTGGCAACGATGGCATCTGGATTGCACTACTGTCGCCCATTAGTGTCGCCAATACATAAAACATATTGACATTATTAGCTTCACCCGTCACCGCAGTGTGAGCCAATTGTTTGATCGTATCCAGTCCGGTATACAAGCGATCGCACAGATCCTCAGTCATGCTTGCTTTGCCTTTTTCGATCGGCATTAGACACTCTTCAAGCTGGTGAACGAGGGTTTCGACATCCTCCACCCCCAGCATCCGCGAGTCACCTTTGAGTGTATGGGCAGAACGCAACAAATCCTTCAGGACAGTCGGATTTTGCGGCTGTTTTTCCAGCTGCATCAATGCCGACTCGATCGCTTGGATGTGCTCGGCGGCTGAGGTTTTGTACAGTCCTCTTAGTTCTTCGTCATCAATAAACATAGGGGGTAGGGGGTAAAAATTTTAGCTCGGAAAGGAAGAAAGATCTGTCGGGGCGGGTTCATGCTAGAGATCTCGAATGTAACGATAAATAACGTACAAAACCCGCCCTCACCCACCAGCAACATTTAAATTATTCCAGTTATTAGTAGGGTTGGGCAGGTTTTGTACGATAGTTGACTTCAAGTTTGAATTAGTCGCATGAACCTGCCCCTACGAAGTTATTGTTTAT
>JANNDQ010000455.1:0-3157 GCA_031387965.1 Chamaesiphon sp. OTE_75_metabat_567 | reverse complement strand
TTCTGCCGCTCTGTGGCGAGGAGACGGTTGACTGGGATGCCTGTCCACTTGGCGACGATTTCGGCGATGTCATTTTCAGATACCTGCTCTCGGAGCAGGGTAGAACCTTGGACTTGAATTTCCGCAAGTTCGGTTTCTTTAACTTCGCGTTCTTGCTGGAGTTTTTCTAGTTTGCCGTATTTGAGTTGAGCCGCAGTATTGAGATCGTATGCCCGCTCGGCTTGTTCGATTTGGACTCTAGTTTGATCTTCTTCGCCTTTGAGGCTTTTAATACTATCTAGAAGTTGTTTCTCGCCTTGCCATTGATTGGTAAGTTCGCCCTGCTTGACTTTGAGGGTATCGATTTCGGTATCGATTTTTTCGAGGCGGGCTTGGGTGGGTCGATGAGTATCACTATTGAGCTTTTCATCTTGGAGGGAGAGTTTTTCCATCTCCAGCTGTCTCACCCGTCGATCGATCGATTCCAGTTCAGCAGGTTTGGAAGTGATCTCCATCTTGAGTTTAGCAGCGGCTTCATCGACGAGATCGATCGCCTTGTCCGGCAAAAATCGATCGGCGATATACCGACTGGACAGAGTAGCGGCTGCAACTAGCGCAGAATAACTGATTTTCACCCCATGATGCAGTTCGTACCGTTCTCGCAATCCCTGCAAAATTGAAATGGTATCTTCGACAGTCGGTTCATTCACCTGTACAGGCTGAAATCTCCGCTCTAGCGCTGGATCTTTCTCAATGTATCTGCGATACTCATCGGTAGTTGTTGCGCCAATACAGCGCAATTCTCCCCGCGCCAGCATCGGTTTGAGCAGATTGCTGGCATCCGCCGTGCCTTGATTGCCACCTGCTCCGACGACGGTATGAAGTTCGTCGATAAATAGGACGATTTGCCCATCAGAATCAGTAACTTCCTTTAATACCGATCGCAACCGTTCTTCAAATTCTCCTCTGAGTTTAGCACCCGCAATCAGACTGCCCATATCTAGGGAAATCAACGTGCAATCCTTGAGTGACTCGGGCACATCACCATTGACGATCCGCTGCGCCAATCCTTCGGCGATAGCTGTTTTACCGACTCCAGGCTCACCGATTAAGACGGGATTATTTTTCTGGCGACGCGATAGCACCTGAACGACGCGCCGAATTTCTTCATCCCGTCCGATTACGGGGTCCATCTTGCCAGCTCTGGCGGCTTCGGTCAGATCTTTCCCATATTTGGGCAGTGCTTCACCACTTGATTCTAGAGCCTGAGCCGGAACTTTAGTCGCCACACTCCGCAACTGCTTAATCGCTGCTTCTAACTGAGATCGATCGAAATCAAATGCCTTTAATAATCGCCGACCAACTCGATCGTCCTCACTCAACGCTAAAATTAGATGATCGACAGCAATTACCTTATCTTGCCAACTCTCTCTACTTGCTTCAGCTCGATCGAGTAATAAGTCCAAACCCCTCCCCAGGTATAAGTCTACAACTTTATCCAATCGCGGCTGACGGTTAGTAAATTCCTGCAATTGTCGCGCCAAAGTCTCAACATCAACCCCTACCCGCGCCAGAATTTTTGGAGCTAGATCCTGCTGTTCCAATAGGGCGATGGCAACATGTTCGACTTCTAGCTGCTGATTGAAAGATCGCTTGGCGACATCCTGTGATTTGATAATTGCATCCCAGGCTTGGTCGGTAAATTTGGTGGGGTCTGTCGGCTGCATGTCTAGGGGATCGCAATTGGTCTAAGCTTGTCTGTTTAGTATATCAAGGAACTTCGATTAGATCTCAAGCGCGATCGCTACTCTACTTCGACGAAGATGAAATTGTAGAGCGTGATTTGGTTGCATAAGAAATGAGGACTTAATGCTCATTTCTAAGTTGTTACTCTGAACATTAAGATAACAAATGTGCTGCTTACCTTATAATTGGCGGCAGTAGTCAGGAATTCCCAACTATCAAATTCAAGTACCGCCATAGCTTACCAGACATGACATACCTACTCGCAGGCGATCTCGGCGGCACCAAAACACATCTGAGACTAGTTACAGTCGCATCTCCAGATCGATCGGTATTTGAACACATATATAGTAGTCAAGAATATCCAGGATTGGTCGCGATCATCAAAAAATTCCTGTCAGCAGCTCAAACTCAACTAGGAGGAATCGAGATCGCTAGTGGTTGTTTCGGGATTGCTGGCGCGGTAATTGAGCAATCTTCATATTTACCCAACCTGGGCTGGCAGATCACCGCTGATCAGCTCCAACAAGAATTACGAATTCCTCGGATCAAATTAATCAATGATTTTGTCGCAATCGGCTACGGGATTGCCCTCCTGAGTTCAGAAGACCTCCACACGATCCAAATCGGACAGGTTCAAGAAAATGCCCCAAGAGCAATAATAGGGGCTGGGACAGGCTTAGGACAAGGCTTCCTGGTTCATAATGGGAGTGAGTATCAGGTAATTCCGACTGAGGGTGGGCATACTGATTTTGCCGCTCAATCGATTCAGCAGTTTGAACTATCACAATATATCTGTCAGCAGATGGAGATTGATCGAGTCTCCAATGAGCGAGTGATCTCTGGGCGCGGGATTGTAGCTATCTATCAATTTCTCCGCGATACCAGTAATTTATCCGAAAACTCTGAGATCGCTGATGTAGTTAGACTATGGGACTCCCAAACTGAAAAACTCGCCGATCCTGCTGCGCTGATTTCGGCTATGGCGATCGCCAAAACCGACAACCTGTCTCAAGCTACCATGCAGTTATTTATTTCTGCCTATGGAGCAGAAGCGGGAAACCTTGCACTCAAAATCCTCCCTACTGGAGGGCTGTACATTGCTGGTGGCATTGCAGCTAAAAACTTAGCCCTGCTTACCGATGGCACTTTCCTCGTGGCTTTTAACAATAAAGGTCGAGTTAGTGATTTATTGGCTAAAATCCCTGTATGTGTAATTCTCAATCCCCAAGTTGGCCTGATCGGTGCAGCAGCTCAAGCAGCTAGTTTATGGCGAATGTAAGGGATCAAACATTTTAGTGGCAACTATTCTGTCAGAATAGAAGTCTAGTTGGGATATCAGCCAACTGGGGATAAATCTTCTAAAATATTAAGATTGTCAATGAGAAAAACATTAAAAAATAATAAAGGTTATAATAAATTGCAGTGGTGCTAA
>JANNDQ010000430.1:0-3043 GCA_031387965.1 Chamaesiphon sp. OTE_75_metabat_567 | reverse complement strand
TTGTCAGTATCAGATTACTGATAGTGCCTATGGCTCTCAGATGACGATTACGGGGTATTTAACGCTAAATTGGAAGACTTACATTAATGGCGGATCGTTGATTAGGTGCCTTAATCCGCCCCTGGCTGATGCGAGTGGGGTAAATTGTAATTTTCCCGATCTGTTGGAGGTTTGGGGTGTTCCAGCGTTGGATCTGGATCTGCCAGTGGAGACCATTTTAGCTTCAGTACCTAATGTTGGAGTGCCGATACCATCACCATCACCAATTATTGAGGGTGATCCTGGCAGTGCTGAGGAGTTGATCAATTCCTATGGTCAATCCTACTTTCTGGATGATGCCCTACCAGATTGGTATCGGGACGCGATCGAGAATCCGCCGCCATTGCAAACTTTAGTTAGTGGTTTTGGGAATATTGGCAGTAATGACGCGAAAGCACCGAAGATTATCGAATCGTTGCCGATTTGTAAGGAGCAAGATCCGAGTGTGGTTAGTTATGGTCGATCTCCACTGGCGACTATTTTGGGTAAATAATTGGGAGTAGATAAAATGGCTGTTAAAAGACCAGTATTTAATGATGTCAATCTCGATCGAACGATCGAGGTAAAGGCTGAGGATGACTCGACCATAAACCTAAGATTGATGATTAGGCTTGATAGTGAGGTCGGAGATACTAAAGCCAATCGGCGAATGAATTCGTTGGGTATGTCTAAGGTGTTGATGCTAGTCGATCATTTAGTTATGTTCGCGTGCAAATGTTCAGACGAGGAACTAGACAGAATAGTAAGCAAAATGATCGATCGATGAAAACAGCGATCGATCATCCCAGAATTTTCTACACGGTTTATCAAAAAAAGCCGTCACAGTCGTCACCGTCATCACCATATTTTAGGGTGATTGGGGCTTATACCGATATCAGGGATGCGATTGGGGCGATCGCGTCCAACTATCGGCGGCGGGGTGGGGACTATTCGATCGAGTCTAGTCCCAATCGACCTAAGCACTGGATTCATCCGACGCGGTACAAAAACTAATCATGTTTTAACGACAACTGTTGGTTTACTTACTGGATCTCGATATTTTGCATCAGGTCGAATAAATGTATACCCCTCTCTTTCCCATGGGGGAATATAGACATATTTTCCAACCTCGTGACCATCACGGTATCCGGTGACAATCCATTTGAAATATTTCATGGGTTCGTTCATTAATAAGAAGCACCCGACGGCGGCGGGTGCTTCTTAGTTTTGGGTGTTGGGGTCGGACTAGATATCGATCGCTGGTTTAAGTTTCTCACAGGGTGGGGAGTTTGTGGACGTATTCGGCGACGATCGGCAATAGAACGGCACCAACGCCAATAATTAGGGCTAACACTGTACCCCTGAGGATGAAGCCCCAAAACCCTAATTTAGTCCGTTCGTCAAATTTGGCATCGAGAGAGCTAATCTCAGCACGTAATTCTCGGACATCTCCATCGAGGCGCGTTAATCCTACTCGTGTCTCTTCCTTCAGTGAAGTGATCGAGTCTTTCAGATCGGTGGTTGCCTTGGTATTGGCTTCTACCTTGTCATCTAGCTTGTCGATCTTTTTATCTAAGTTGGTAATTAGGTTTGTGAGATCTCGAATATCGGTGTCGGTTGCTTGGGTCATATAGGTTAACGGCGAAATACGCTGGAAATGATGGTGATCACAGTGGCAGAGCCAATCAAGCTAAACGCTAGTCCTACGACCCATTGGGTTGCTTTTTGGTAGTTATCAAACTTTTCATTAAAAGTTTCAACATCTGACTTGAGATCTTTAAATTCACCCTTGAGATCGGCGATAGATTCTAGAACTTGCTGTAACTCTGTTCGATCTGGTTGGTTTGTTTCGGATGGATTTGTCATGGGTTTAGGTGCTGGGGAAGGCTAATAATCTATAAATTGTGCCCAACGCGGTAGCTAGGATCATCCCACCAAAAACCCATAATCGATTGTCTTGTTTATCGATTTTGGTGTCGAGTTTGTCTAGCTTTTTCTCAACTTCAGTTAGTCGAGTATTGATAGTGTCTAACTTTCCATCCATCTTGATTTCGAGGTTATCGATCTTGCTGTCTAGTTTGTCCAGCTTTTTATCTAAGTTGGTAATTAGATTTGTCAGATCTCTAATATCGGTGTCGGTTGCTTGGGTCATGGTTCATGCGGCTATGGGTATAGATTTGGGCTTGATTGGATTTTTATCTAATGTCAATATACGCCTCATCACATCTCTTACTATCTCAGCACAGTAACCACGCGATTCTATTTGAATAGCCTCCAATAACTCATCATTACTATCTTCTGATGAATAGTAAAGTCTAACTGTGTCATCATCTTGACCTTCTCCTCTAACTTCAATAAATACGAATCCATTTATTAATTTGCGCTTTATTCTTATCCCAACACTCTTACTCTGGCTATTAGATTTATCTAGGTTTGAGTTAATGGGTTCAATCTGATATGTGGAATCATCAGAGCCTACTAATAGAAAGTAGTCTTCAATTACCAGCATTATTTTACAGATATCTGGATGGTGCATAGTCTCAGCGGTAAATAGGGCTGATAACTAATACAACCAAATCAGATCGATATCAGGACGGTATTGAATGCACCTTGATTTTTTAGTTAGACAGCCACGGGGATTTTTTCGGATGTAGCCGCGTCGTTAGTAGATTGCTGTGTTTCTAAGGCTGTTTGCTGAAAAGCTGTATAGAGAGTTGACCAATCACACTCGAACAAATCCAGCAGGATCTGAACCTTTTCTAGTGGTAGGTGAGGTCTAACACTGCCAGCTTCCCATCTGTGTACAGTTGATTCTGCCACGTCTAGAGCTACTGATACTTTTCGGCGGCTCAGATTTCGACTCTCTCGAAGTTGTTTCACATTGATTGGTGAATTAGATACTTTCATGATAACATAAATCTGTACTCACGCATTGCGTGGGTGCAAACTCCGTAAGGGGTGAAAGGCACAAGACGACAAACTCTGCTAGGGGAAGCGTCTTGTGCCCCAAATTCAAAAACGTTCT
>JANNDQ010000232.1:0-2791 GCA_031387965.1 Chamaesiphon sp. OTE_75_metabat_567 | reverse complement strand
GAATTAGATTACCGATATAACTCCATCGCCGCTGTTCCAGATCCGCATTAGGATTACCGTCACCAAATAATACTGAAAACACCGCTTCCAAAAAGTTGAGAGATTTTCGGGATTTTTTCTTACCCGCTGACAAATTTTCGCCTGCGATTGCCGGAGAATTATTCCCCCAGTTACCAATATCCAGCACACACACACCGCAGCCATCCCCACAGTCAACCCCATCACCACTATCACTACCAAATATCGCCGCTAGTGTAATGGCTAAAATTGTCAGGTAAACCACTCCAATCGAAGCAATCAAGAGGATACCAAAAGAAATCTTAATCAGATAAAATCCAATTGCTAAGACTCGATCGAGCCAAGCATTAAATCTCAGTTTTACACTCTTGCGGAGCAAAACTTGCCGGAAATCTGCGGCTAGAACATAAATTACTTCACCACTATCGGTAACTTGAAGATGTCCCCCAGTCTGATTTGCTAAAGCCAACAATCCTGAACGCGCTACTTCGAGCTGAATTCCCGCGTGAGTCGCCACATCTCCACAAGTCACTCGATAACCAAGCTGCTCTACCGCCGTCATCAGTTGAGGACTAGTATTTATCATCACATTCCTAAAATATCTCTACTTGCTAGCTATTGGGGGTTGATGCAAACCTGAGACTCGATCGACAACCTGGAACAAATGTCTCTACTAAAATTCTAGCCAACTTTAACGCTGATTAACACCAGATTAGCTTCCCCGTTGGGCTAATAACGCAGCACCGTAAGCAGCCTCTTGATGTTTGGAGATCGAGATCGGTACAGGCGAGTATCGCTGTCGAATCCTTGTCCACGTTTGATTTTGAGCACCACCGCCAGCGGTGTAGATAGCGGTTAACGGTGTCGCGCCCAGTTCAGTCAACAATTCATAGCCACGCGCTTCGATTTTCGCAATCCCAGTCAGTAATCCGTGCAAGAAATCGACTTGAGAATCTGCGCGCGGTGTGAGTCGAGGCAGGAAATCAGGATCGTTGATCGGAAACCGTTCGCCTGGAGTCAACAATGGGTAATAATCGAGCTGACTGGGTAACTGCGGATCAATCTCCTGACTCAAGTTAACTAATTCTAGATCGCTGAAAAAATGTCTCAGTACCGCACCACCAGTATTTGAAGCTCCACCTACTAACCATAAATCGTCCAAACGGTGACTATAAATCCCGTAATCGACATTATCAATCCGTGTTTGACTGAGCAATTTAATCACCAGTGTCGAACCCAATGATGTAACCGCCGTACCAGGAATCTGGGCACCACTAGCGATAAAAGCGGCAATACTATCCGTAGTTCCAGCACACACTAGACAGTCCGCGCCTAAGCCCAGCTCCTGAGCCACTGCTGGCGTGACTGTGCCAATTGACATACCTGGTTTCAAGACTTGGGGTAATAACGAGGCGTAGGGAGATTGTTCTAGCCAACTTGGATAACGCAATGCTTTGACATCGTAGCCAAGTTTGAGGGCATTGTGATAGTCGCTGATGCCCAATTTACCATGTAGATGATAAGCCAACCAGTCTGCCTGGTGGAGGAAATAGTTTGCTCGATTAATTAAATCTGGTTGACTGGCAAACCAGTATAATTTCGCCAAACTAGAAGTGGCATTAAGCACTGGATGTCCGGCTGGAGCGTTGGCGGAAAGCCCGCTCCCCTGGAGAATCGATCTTACCTGCTCTAATACTGATTTAGCGCGATCGTCATTGTAGAGAATTGGTTCTCCAACCAGCCTACCATCAGCATCACACAATAGTACTGTCGAAGATGTCCCATCGATCGCAATTCTGCCTACCCGTGATTTAATCTCAATTGGGACTGATTGAATCAGTTTAAACAGCACTTGTCGCCATTGCCCAGCTACCAAATCACTAGTACCCCACCAGAGGACATTACAATCGGTATCGATCGCTACCAATCTTGCTCCAGATGTGCCAAAATCTATGCCTAGAGAGACTGTCATATTTTTATTTTTGTAGCAAAAGTTACATGTTTGGCTAGTCTAACAATGATACAAAAGATCGAGCTAGTACCGTCAAACATCGTATAGAAACACACATTCAGGAGTAACTGACATTGAAAAAGATCGCAGCAATCATTCGCCCCTTCAAATTAGATGAAGTCAAAATCGCCCTTGTCAACGCAGGTATCGTCGGGATGACAGTATCTGAAGTCAGAGGATTTGGCAGGCAAAAAGGTCAAACCGAACGCTATCGCGGCTCGGAATATACCGTTGAGTTTCTCCAAAAGCTCAAGGTTGAAGTCGTTGTTGAAGATGCCCAAGTAGACATGGTAGTAGATAAGATCATCTCAGCTGCTCGCACTGGCGAGATCGGCGATGGCAAAATTTTTGTCAGTCCAGTCGATCAGGTGATTAGAATTCGGACTGGCGAAAAGAATATCGAAGCCGTCTAATTTCTGCTCGATAGATACAACTTTCCCGTTTAAAAATTCAGCCGAGGTGCAATCCTCGGCTTTTTGCTATCTCGCTCAAGATATTGGCGATCGCCTCAAGATATGCTATGCTCTTTAAGCAGTGAATTATTTCACTCCCAATGCGAGCGTAGTTTAGTGGTAAAACTACAGCCTTCCAAGCTGTTGTTGTGGGTTCGATTCCCACCGCTCGCTTACCTTCAAAGCTTTGTATAGCCTCATTTCTTACTTTTTGGTAAATCACTGATTTGATCCAAAAACACCGAAATAGATCCAAAAATAGATCCAAAGTCAAAAAAGGATCGTTTGAGCGGGTATAACACACCCAGTC
>JANNDQ010000421.1:0-6001 GCA_031387965.1 Chamaesiphon sp. OTE_75_metabat_567 | reverse complement strand
GAAACTGGCGATCGTCGGCAAGGGTTTAACATTCGATTCTGGCGGCTTGAATATTAAAGGCGCTGGGAGCGGGATTGAAACCATGAAAATGGATATGGGTGGTGCTGCGGCAATGTTTGGGGCAGCTCAGGCGATCGGTCAAATCAAACCCGATGTCGAAGTTCACTTCATTAGTGCCGTCACCGAAAACATGATTAGCGGTCGCGCCATGCACCCTGGGGACATCCTCACCGCTTCCAATGGCAAAACGATCGAAATCAACAACACCGATGCAGAAGGGCGATTAACCCTCGCTGATGCGCTCGTTTATACCGATAAATTGGGACTAGATGCGATCGTCGATCTTGCTACTCTCACCGGAGCTTGTATCGTTGCCTTGGGTGATGATATCTCCGGCTTATGGAGTCCCGATCAGGCACTTGCGGATGGGATTCTCGCTGCCGCTGAACTCGCAGGCGAAAATTTCTGGCAGATGCCCCTCGCCGAGAAGTATTTTGATGGAATCAAATCTCCGATCGCGGATCTCAAAAATACTGGCCCTCGTGGTGGTGGTTCAATTACCGCAGCTCTATTTCTGAAGCAGTTTGTCAAGGATACTCCCTGGGCGCACTTAGACGTAGCTGGCCCCGTCTGGAGCGACAAGGAACATGGCGTAAACAATGCGGGCGCAACAGGTCATCCAGTCAGAACGCTAGTGAATTGGGTACTGAGCTAGATAAATAATTACCATCCACCATTCACTATCCACTATTCACCAAATAATGATTACAGCAGCAAATACAACCACGATCGCCCTTCTAATGCTCTCCCTCGGTATTCTAGGGTGGGGTTATTATCGCAATCGAAACTTGGGTAAATTCGGTGTATTGTCTTGGCTGCAATCAGCCGTCCTGATGATTCCGTGGCTGCTGTCATTTGGGGCATTGTCAGCTGGATTGTATATCAATTTTGCTGGAATTCTGCTGCTGTTGGTAATTTCGACCGCCCTATATATTTGGTTGGGTACTCAAGTCCGCCTCGCTGCCCAAGATCCGGAAATAGCTGTCAAACTTGCTGAGGCTCAAGCAGAGCGGCTGCGCCAGCGGCAAGCAAAGTATCCAGCCAATCAATCATCAATGCCTGTTCAGACTGACGCACAGGCTATGATCGGGATGGAGATGGCAATGCCCGATCCAGATTTGAGCAGTGTCAAAGGCATTTTTGGGATTGATACATTTTATGCGACTGAGACGATCGCCTACCAGCAAGGGGCAATCTTCAAGGGGAACTTACGCGGTGAGGCTACCAGTGTCCATCAGCGCTTAACCGCTAAACTCTATGACAAAGTGGGTGATAAATATCGACTGTTCCTTGTTCCCGATCCCGAAGAGCGGCCAATTGTTGTTGTCTTACCAAGTACCAATGATCCGCAGCCTGCAACAGTTGGACAAAAGATCTTGGGAGTTGTGATGTTGGTGGCGACAATTGCAAGTAGTTTAGAAGCAATGGGCGTATTTTTAGGCTTTGATTTTTATGAGCATATCGATCGCTATCGAGAGGTTTTACCCCTCGCATTAGGGATTTGGACAATCTTAATTGCTCATGAAATGGGACATCAAGTTCTTGCCGACATGCGTCAAGTAAAGATTGGTTTACCATTCTTTTTACCAACTGGACAGATCGGGGCATTTGGAGCAATTACCAGATTTGAATCACTCGTGCCCGATCGTACTGTCCTGTTTGATGTGGCTTTAGCTGGGCCAGTTGCAGGTGGATTAGTTTCGCTATTGATGTTATTCATTGGTCTATTTTTATCTCATCCAGGCGGTGGATTAGAGATTCCTTCCCAGTTTTTCCAGGGTTCAATCTTGGTGGGGACAATCGCCAAAGCTGTCCTAGGTGCAACAATTCATCAAGCAACAGTCTCAATTCATCCACTGGTAATTATCGGCTGGTTAGGATTGGTAATTAATGCCCTTAATCTAATGCCAGCGGGACAGCTAGACGGCGGTAGAATCGTTCAAGCGATCTATGGACGCAAGACAGCTCAACGGAGTACTCTAGTTACTCTGGTGATTTTAGGATTTGTGGCGTTTTTTAATCCCGCTAATTTGGTGATTTTATATTGGTTGGTATTAGTTGGTTTTCTCCAACGATCGCTCGAACGTCCCAGTCTCGATGAAATCACTGAACCCAATGATACGCGGGCTGCTTTGGGTTTGATTGCGTTATTTATTATGGCGGCGATCGTGATTCCCTTCAGTCCAGATTTAGCGGAAAGATTGGGAATTGGGATTTAGGATTTGGGCTAACATTTAGATATTATTCAGTAATTTCAGACCAACCTATTCGATCGATAATCGATCGCAATGATTATGGAAGGGTTTTTATTAATGATTGTCGCCGGAATTGCTGGCACTATTTTTAAAACAAGCGTAAGAGTCGATCGAGAATACGAGCGAGGCGTAATGTTTCGACTGGGACGCTTTCAAAAAGTCCAAGGCCCAGGACTATACTTTACAATTCCGATTATCGATCAGAAAGTGCAGGTAGATGTTCGCACCAAGACTGTCGATATTGCCCCCCAAGAAGCAGTTACCGCCGATAGTGTCACTATCAAAATTAACGCTGTCCTTTACTATCGAATTATCGATCCGATGAAAGTAATCAGTCGGGTGGAAAACTATCAGGTGGCTGTGTATCAGGCTTCGATGACCACCTTACGGAATATTGTCGGTCAACATACCCTCGACGAAATGCTCCAAGGGCGTGACAAAATCAATGCCAAAATCCAAGAAATTGTCGATGAAATCACCGAACCTTGGGGTGTTGAAATCGAGCGCGTCGAACTCAAAGATGTCGAAATTCCGATCTCGATGCAACGGGCGATGGCTAAAGAAGCGGAAGCCGCCAGAGAAAAACGCGCCAGACTAATCAAAGCCGAAGCAGAGCAAGAAGCTTCCCTGCTGCTCTCAGATGCTGCTCAACAAATGATGCAAAATCCTGCCGCATTAGAACTACGCCGCTTGCAAATGCTCACCGAAATTGGCGCAGAGAACAATACCACCACCCTAGTGATGATTCCCTCCGATCTCGTCAGTCTCGCCAAAGAATGGACGACTGCTGCTCACAATACTAATCTGGCGACGGCTGCTGCGATCGCTACCACAACCACACCCACAGAACAACTCAATCCGAGTTCAGCACCCCAACTAAATTTACCCGCCCCAGTTGATGCTAATCTTCACAAACTCCCCAGCTCGGAAGATGTTTAGAAAGTTGAAAGCGAGGTTGTTATTACAGTGCCAGGATCTGTAGATCTGTAGGTTGGGTTGCGGATGCGCGCTCGTCGGGTTTCCCGACGGATTAGCGGCGTTTTTATTCGGGGGTTCCCTCCGAATAAAAAAACGACAAGACAGCGCACCAAGCAGAAGAATGAAACCCAACACACTCAACTCGATCTCAGTGTCGATTCTCTGGAAGAGAGGCTATTGCTGGGGCAAACGCTCCGCTACCGCCAACGATTATTACAAGGCTGATCATCAAGTCAGTTTGATAAAATTTACGATATTTGCATTTTTACAATATGTTTGTTACAATTCTTAATAAGAGAATAACAAAAAGCTTTAAAATCCAGCATTGACAGCCAAATCCGTGAGAGATAACGAGTTTGCACCAGTTTTTGTCAGACTCTAAGGAATGAGTTTTCTCCTCCCAACACAGCGATCAAACCAGGCAATTTACAAGTTGGCTGGTTTTTTGTTGATAATTACTAAATTTAGATCAGCAGTTCTGATAATTGCTTCAGATTACAGTCGATATTATTAAACACCGGAATATCAGTAAATTCAGCCAGCTCTCGTAAGAATAATGGCGAACTAGAGCAGACACCAGAAATTGCATCGGGCACCAAACCAAACTCATTTTTGAGCACATTTAAGCCACCAATTGCCCCAAAGGTGTCATGAGCTGCAAAGATTAACTTATGAATCCGCGATCGCACATCGGGTGATTTTAGTAGTAATGCTGTCTCTCGCTGCAAAATTCCATCGGCTAGTTCAACAGCCCAATAATTTTTAGGATTATTTGCATACTTTAAATCAAGATCGTTGAAGATTTTGACTACTTCTTTTTCTTCCAACAGATATGTAGATGGAAATCCAAAATGTGTGAAGTCATTGACGATCGAAGCCCCGGCATCCTGCATGTGCAAAATATCTTTGAGGCTAGCTGTACCAGTTACTTTAGAAGCGCGAACATCATAACCCATCGTTGTTAATGCCCAACAACAGGCTGTTGCACTAGTACTTTTGCCTGAATTCATGCTAGTGCCAATAAATAACAGCAGCTTAGATCTATCTTCTTTCTTTTCGGTTTTCTTGGGATTAATTAGCGGATAGTTACGAGTATTGAGGATGGCACCATTTGAGTCACAGATATAGCCCAATACTTTGACATGAGTTGGTTCGCTCACCGATGAATTTTTCACCTGGACATTGCCAATGATGCCTGATCGAGCTAACAAATCCACCTTTGTGGTCATCGTACTTGGAATCACCCCTTCATAGAAATCAGGTGCATATCGATTACCATACACAAAAATTGCCGTCGATCCTTCATTAAGTCGATGAATTCTCCCCGACTTATTTTCTAGTTCAGCATGTTGGCCAATTCGGATAATTTTCCCATAAATCACATCACCGTTTTCTGGTTGCTTGTCGGAAAAGTTATAGTATTTAATTTGTTTTCTACTAATCGTAAATGCAGCACTAGGGAGAATATACCAGTCAGGAATCTTGTGCATTTGATGCGATCGGGTGGAGATTGAATAGCTGTTAAAATTTAGTATTACTATCTTCCCGCGAACCAATCGATCGATGCTGTGATGTTTTATGCAATTTATCTGGCTTTATTGCTCTAAGCTCACTCGAACAGGCACAATAAGATAGATACCACGCCACAACTCTTGTAATGATCTTCCCCAGTTTCGATCGATTTAGTCAGCTAGCCAGTCAAGGTAACTTTATCCCTGTTTATCAAGAATGGGTTGCAGACCTCGATACGCCTGTCTCAGCATGGTATAAGGTGTGTGCGGGTCAACCCTACAGTTTCTTGATGGAATCTGTTGAAGGTGGTGAAACTGTGGGGCGATATAGTTTCTTGGGGTGTAACCCGTTGTGGGTGCTAGAAAATCGGGGTGAGCAAACTACTCAAACTCATCGCGATGGCACTGTGAATACATTTACTGGCGATCCGTTTCAGACGCTGGCTGATTGTTTAGCGCCCTACAATCCGATCGAACTGCCGCAGCTGCCGAGTGGAATTGGCGGGCTATTTGGCTTCTGGGGCTATGAATTAATGAAATGGATTGAATCGAGAGTACCGATCCATCCAGCTACTGCTGAAGACCTGCCTGATGGCTTGTGGATGCAGGTAGACCATTTGATTGTATTCGATCGAGTCAAACGGAAAATCTGGGCGATCGCCTATGCCGACCTAGATGCTTGTGGTGGTAATCTCGAATTAGCCTATGCTCAAGCAACCGATCGAGTCAAATCCCTCGTCAAGCAGCTCCAACAACCGCTCACGCCCAAGTTTCTCGCTTGGACTCCACCGCAACCCAGTCCCGCATTAACTGAACTCCCAGCCGCGTATACAAGCAATACTTCCAAGGGTGAATTCTGCGCCAATGTCGAGCAAGCTAAGGCGCATATTACCGCTGGAGATATCTTCCAAGTAGTCGTTTCCCAACGGTTATCTACAGAGTTTAGTGGCGATCCGTTCGATCTTTATCGCTCACTGAGCTTAGTCAATCCTTCTCCCTATATGGCTTACTTCAATTTCAAGGATTGGCAGATTATCGGCTCCAGTCCTGAAGTTATGGTTAGAGCCGATCGCAATTATGATGGTACCTTCAAAGCTACGCTCCGCCCCCTCGCAGGCACTCGGCGGCGCGGACAAACACCCCAGGAAGATGAAGCACTGGGGCGAGAACTGCTAGCAGATGCGAAGGAAGTCGCCG
>JANNDQ010000203.1:0-2309 GCA_031387965.1 Chamaesiphon sp. OTE_75_metabat_567 | reverse complement strand
CTTACCGGAACTTTCGGGGCCATAAATTTCAATTACTCGACCTTTAGGTAAACCGCCACCCAACGCGATATCTAGCGTCATTGCCCCACTTGAAATGGTTTCTACCCGCATCCGTGCGGCATCCCCTAGCCGCATAATTGCCCCTTTCCCAAAAGATTTCTCGATCTGGTTGAGGACTAAACTAAGGGCTTTCTGTCTGTCTGGGCTATTGGTGATTTGGGTTGCCATTAAATTAGGGAGTAGGTGTTAGTGATTAGATATTAACGGTGAATACTTCTACTGTGAGGGGAATAGAATCTAACTCAATCTTAGTTTAACTAGCAAAAGTTTGGTGCATAGGTACTATTGTACCGCTATCTGGGTTTAAAAGTCAAAGTTAGGTGGTGAAAACTCTACTATGATAGATCGCCACCAATTCTAAATTTTTCTATTAAGAATTGTAAAAAACCATTAGAATAGTCGTATATATAAAAATCCTCTATTTCCAATTACCAATCGGCAGCCAATTCCCTTTGAGCCTAACCCCTAAATTTTATGTCTAAGTCTCAGCCATCAGAACAAGAACTACTCCAAACTATTCTTCAGCCGTTGCTGGTAGACTTTGATTACTGGTTCAGTAAATCGATCGAGCTACTATCAGGTGAGCCAATTGATTTTCTCGGCGCTACTGCCCAAGCTGAACTACTAGAGCGGGTCAATGAAGCGCAACGAGAGGTGAGTGTTGCGAAATTACTATTTCAGGCAGTCGGCGGACAAGCGGGGATTGAACCCAGTCAAATGGTTGCTTGGCATCAGCTCGTAACAGAATGTTGGCATGTATCGATGCAGCTAAGACAGTCTAAACAGACTAAAATAGAAGAGTAAAGGTGACCCTTGCTATTATAAATTTCTCATAAAAGCTAGAGAAAAAAATCTCTATCTTGATCAATTCGGAGATTCGAGTCTCGCATCGTTAGATCAACATGCCAGATTCACACCAGCTTTTACTTGCCACTTCCATCTCTCGCTCATTGTGCAGGACAGTCCTATGTTACAAATAGTTTATTTAATTGCCTTCACCATTCTGGCATTTCTGGCGATCGGCAATTTGATCCGCAGTCTGATCGGTTTTAGTATGGATGCGTCACAACCACGGGGCATAACTAATCGAAATTTCCAAGGCTACAGCTATCGGGCAGGCACAGTGCCTCATCCCGAATTGCTAGACGATCTGGGCAATGTCACTAATGAACCGCTACTAATTATGAAGTCGATTAGTGTCGAGGATGCTCGTGCCAGACTCGATGCACTATATAATGATTCTCCCAGCCCAGCCGAAGATTAGGCTATGGGGGAATTAAATTCAGCATAAAGATCTAGATGTTGATAAATGTGCGAAAAATAGCTTGCGCCGCAATCTTAACGATCGCGGTTATCCTCGTATCCTGTCGAAATCCTGACATTCCCCTGAGTGGTGAAAATAAGGGCAATCTCAACCTTTTGATGGGGAATCCCTCCCAAGCAACCAGTTCCGCTGGCAACTCTGAGAACTATCTGATTGCCCGTCCCCAGTACGCTCTGTCCTACTCTAAACAGAAAGGTACAGCCAATTGGGTGTCATGGGAACTGAATGAATCATGGCTGGGTGATAGTGGACGGGTAGGGAAGTTTGCACCGGATGAAGAGTTGCCCGCCGAGTGGGTGCGAATTAAGCCCACTGATTATACGGGGAGCGGATTCGATCGCGGTCACATGACCAATTCCGAGGATCGCAGTCGTTCACCAGAGGATAATGTCCAGACTTTTCTGATGACAAATATCTTACCCCAAGCACCAGATAATAATCAGGGACCTTGGGTACAGTTAGAAAACTACTGTCGTCAATTAGCCAGATCTGGTAAGGAACTATTTATTGTTTCCGGTGGACATGGGCAAGGTGGTATTGGTAAAAATGGGCTAAAAGCGACGGTAGGGCAGGGTAAAGTACTTGTACCTGCCGTGACATGGAAAGTGATTTTAGTCCTAGACAAACCTAATTCTGGAGTGGCTGGAGTCGATCGCCAGACTCAAACGATCGCCGTAATCATGCCCAACAAGCAAGGAATTAAGTCCGATCCTTGGATGCAGTATCAAACTTCGGTTGCTGAAGTTGAGCAGTTGACTGGATACAAATTTTTTACCAATGTACCTGCGGAGATCGGTACGGTAATCAAGGCTAAAGTTGAATCTAGGCAGCCAATTCTTCGCAATCGTTAAAGTTAGAGGGTGTTTGAAAAGTTATTTTTACCATGCACCACTGGTGAAATCCCCCTAAATCCCCCTTAAAAAGG